>NZ_CP084222.1:1500649-1800778 GCF_020268605.1 Arsenophonus apicola | reverse complement strand
TCAAAACGTTTTAGATTTAACCCGAGTAAAAAAGGCTACATCCAATTTTAAAACAAATTGTAAAGTCAATTATCAACACAGTGTCGATGCGGGGATGTGTATTAAAGCTGATTTGCGTCAATCAGCTTAATATTTTTAACTACGTCTTTCATTATTGGTGAGTTAATCTCTGACAGCCCATCTAACACAACTTGTCTTTTCTCATAGTCAGTTGCAATTATCGCCAATAAAACTTGCTTAATAGCTACAAGCTCGTGTGCAATGGGTTCTGGAATAGATTTATTCATGTTAAATTTAAATGGGTAAAATTTTTTCTCAATCATTTTTTCATTCTCTAGTTTATTAATTTAAGTATCAGCTAATTCATCAATTAGCTGTATCGCAATCTTAGCTTAATTTAATCAAATTAACATTTATTCAAAGCAATGGAACCCTCAATAGGAGGGTATATGCGTATGTCTGAAAAATACTCAACACCTACCGCCTACCTTTGGGGCATCATGACGACTGTTCTAGGTTTCTTTACCCTTGAGCAGTGGGTGGCAGTAATCGGTATTGTCTGCACGATAGGGACATTTTTAATCAACGTGTACTACCGCAAAAAGGAGTACAAACTTAAGGAGCGTCAATATGAAAATACCGAAAAAAATATTGATGGCAACAGGCGGTAGTGCATTGCTTTTAGCGTCAAGCATGATAACCCATTTCGAAGGGCTGAGACTTAAGCCCTATTTCGATGGTGGCGGTGTGCTTTCTGTTTGTTACGGTCACACAGGTAACGATATTCACCGTAACCGGACTTACACACAAGAAGATTGTGATAAGTGGCTTGATGACGATTTGAAGGTGGTTAAACGGTATGTTGACCCGCTGGTCAAGGTCAATATCAACACACTGACTCAAGCAGCGCTTTATTCATTTGCTTACAACGTGGGTGTGGGAAATTTTGCCAAATCGACATTACTCAAAAAGCTCAACGCTGATGACCGAAAAGGCGCTTGTGAAGAAATGAAACGCTGGGTTTATGTCGATGGCAGAAAGTGGAAAGGATTAATGACCCGTCGGGAAATAGAGAGCGTAATATGTTATGGAGACCTTACGCATTTGGCGTAGCGATTATTGGATTGGTTTTATCACTCATTTTCACCAACAGCCGTTATCAAACCGTCAAGCAAAACTACCACACGCTAAAACAGCAATATCAAGCGCAAATTGAAGCGTTGAAATTGCAGCAGCAGAAGATAGATGCCTTGCACCAACTCGATATTGAACACACCGAGGAACTCAATAATGCAAAAGCTCAAATTACCAAGCTCAATGATGCTGTTCGTGCTGGCACTAAGCGGTTGCGGGTCAACGCCGTGTGTCATACATCCAAAACCACTACCGCCAAGAGCCGATATGATGAAGCCACCCCACAATTTGGCGAAGCAGCTAGACAAGATTATTTCCGTCTCAGAGCGATGATGATTGAGAATGAGAAGCAGACGGAATATCTACAGCAGTACATCAATACACAATGTCAATGAATCGGTCATTGGCAGGTTCAAATCTTAACAATTCTAGCGCAACGAAAGCGCATCTAAATACTCCACCGAACCTGACTTTATAGAAATGAGCCTTTGAGGGTGTCAGCAGAGCTGGCGAGCCTCGGTGGGCTGGCATTCCTATTTCGTCAAAGGTTCATTTTATAAAGAAGGTAATACGTTATGTCTAAAACATTAGTATTTAAAAACATTGAAGTTATGCCATTTGATAATAGGGATGGAAAAATCTGGTTTACTTCTACATCGCTAGCATCCCTACTCGAATATGCAGACGTTAAGTCAGTGAGTAAGATTTATAGCAGAAACAAAGATGAGTTTACTGATGAGATGTCTCGGGTGGTCAAAATGACCACCTGCGATAAATCAAAGGGTTACGATAATTGGGAAACGGAAGTTAGGATATTTTCTTTACGTGGCGCTCATCTAATCGGAATGTTATCTAAAACCAAAGTTGCTAAAGCACTGCGTAAGTGGTTACTGGATTTAGCGGAAAAAGAAAGCCACCCAGCAAATCTTGCTCTGTTAGATATGGAAGGATTGAAATCATTAACGATTGGCGAAATGCAAAACAGGTTGGTTGCTGCAAATAAATGGTCGTTTGACAATTTTGGTAGAAAGGGAAGCGACTTAATGAACCTACGTAAGCGTCATCTGAATAAGATACGTAAAGCAGAAAAAACAATTATGGCACTTTCTCAATTAAGACTACCAGGATTTGATGATACGCCAAATGGAGAAAGTCAAGCATGACTCCTGAACAATTCATTGAGACGAATGTCAAGGCCGAGTTAATGAAGCTTGGTTTTTCTCTATCTGTAGCCAGTTTAGCAACAAATGAAGCTATTAGATACTATCGACAATCTAAATCAACACAACGCGGTAAAATGATGGCCAACTGTCTTGATGTAGCTAAACAGTGGGTGGGAAGAAATTCAGTAAAACAGTGGTAGATTTGTGATGAACCTCTTCAAAGTAAGAATAGTTATGATTGGTTTATTATTGTTTCTGTCTAGATGGGCTAGCGCAATAACCGTGACCTTCAGGACAAAGAAAGCACTTATGTTTCTTATGATATAATTTTAAACATTCAGCGTTATTTGTACCTTCAGTAGGATAATCGATTATTGGCTCTTGGGTTACAGCAAAAAAAAGGACTAATGCTTAAAAAACCAATCGAAATAATCAATGCATTGGATAATGATTTCATGTTTTATCCCCCAGAAGAAAATGAATATTATTACTAATAATATCTCTTTAATTTAACATTTAAATAACTTTTTTGTAAAATAATAAAAATTCTATAAAAGTGAAATTATCAGCATTTTATGTAAGTTTATTCGATGTGCTGTCTCAAATATTCCCGATGTTACACAAATCAAACCAGCATAATATTCTTATTGGCATTCATTAAATACACTGATCATATTGTGAAATTTTTTAAATTAAAACAAACAAGGTAAAGATATGGCACTCACAGACAAGCAGGAAGCATTTTGTCGCGAGTACCTGATTGATTTGAATGCGACTCAGGCAGCAATTAGAGCCGGGTACAGTGAAAAAACAGCAAAAGATATCGCATGCCAAAACTTAGCAAAACTCAACATTCAAAAACGCATACAAACCCTCATGGAAGAACGTAAGAATCGCATTGAGGTTAATGCTGACTACGTGCTTAAGCGGCTGGTTGAGATCGACCAAATGGATGTACTCGATATTCTGACCGATTCTGGCGATTTAAGACCGATCAAAGATTGGCCTAAAGTTTGGCGGACAACATTAAGCGGTTTAGATATTGCAGCCATACGAGTTGATGGTGCAGAAGCATTGCTCAAAAAAGTAAAGTGGCCAGATAAAGTTAAAAACCTTGAGTTACTTGGCAAGCATGTCTCAGTACAGGCTTTTAGAGAACAAGTAAAAAATGAGCATGATGTGGTCGGAACGTTATCTAATCTTATGGACGAACTTTCACAAAAATAACTATGAAGCCACAACATTTAGCTTTATTGCGCGATAAGCTTTGGCGACTAAATCATCTTTATTGGATAACGGATAAAACCGGAAAACCAATTCGATTTGACATGACCCCTGAGCAGTTATTCTATTTTGAAGGAATGCATACCAGAAATATCATTCTAAAGGCGCGTCAGCTAGGGTTTACGACTGAAGTGTGTATTATTCAGCTTGATGCGGCGTTATTTGAATCTGCCAGGTGTGCATTAATTGCGCATACTCTTAATGATGCTAGGCGATTATTCAGAGAAAAAACCAAATACGCTTATGAGCGACTACCGGATGAAATAAAAGCGGCTAACCCAGCCAGTAATGATTCAGCGGGTGAGCTGGTATTCCATAAAGGGGGTTCACTTTACATTAGTACTTCATTTCGCGGTGGTACATTGCGTTATCTGCATGTTTCTGAATTTGGCAAGATTTGTGCAAAATATCCTGATAAGGCACGTGAAATTGTAACTGGTGCTTTTGAAGCGGTATCCAATGATTGCTTTGTCACTATAGAAAGCACGGGCGAGGGAAGATCTGGTTACTTTTATGATTATTGTCAGTCTGCTGAAAAGCACAACTTCAAGTAAAAAAACTTTCACAGCTCGATTGGAAATTCTTTTTCTTCCCATGGTGGGAAAACAATAATTATGCAATTGATCCGGTTGAGCCCATTCCAAAGCGGCTAATTGATTATTTCACTGAGCTGTCCGGCAAACATGGCATTTGGTTAACCGACAAACAGAAAGCCTGGTATTACGCAAAGAGAAAACGCTTGGTGATGATATGAAGCGGGAATATCCCTCACTTCCCGCTGAAGCTTTCCAACAATCAGTAGAAGGCGCCTACTATGCCAGGCAGTTTCGTTATCTTTATCAAAATAAACGCATTGGGACATTGCCTAATAACAGCCATTTGCCAGTACATACATATTGGGATATTGGGGTAGGTGATTCAACGTCAATATGGTTTGTACGTGAAGTGGGAAATGAATTTCATATTATTGATCATTACTCAAATAGTGGTGAAGGGTTGCGGCATTACATGAAGATACTGAAAGATAAAGGCTATACCTACGCCAGTCACAATGCACCTCATGATATTGATAATCGTGAATTTGGTTCTGACGCAAAATCCAGGCGTGAAATTGCCAGAGAAGGCTATGAGATTGATGGGCAGAAATATGCAATACGATTTGATGTAGTGCCAAAACTTTCCATTGATGAAGGGATTGAGGCGGTACGTGAAATATTGCCAAATTGTGTATTTGATGAACATCGATGTGCCGATGGAGTTGCTCATTTAGAAGCTTATCGCAAAGAGTGGGATGACAAGCTGGGTTGCTGGAAAGATAAACCCCTACATGATTTTACGTCACATGATGCTGATGCATTTCGATATTTTGCGATTAGCCGAAAAATAAACAGCGTCCCGCCTTTGAGATTAATTTAGGAACCACATTCTAATGAGTATGTCTAGTGTTGATTTTACCCGTCCTGAATATAAATTGTTTGTGTTGCAATGGGCATTAGTTCGGACAGTTTGTAAAGGGGATGATTCAGTAAAAAACTATCTGCCGATATTAGAAGAATCGAATAAAGAACGCAAAAGGAAACGTAATAGCGATTATCAAGATCGTGCGGTGTTTTATCCGATAACCGGTCATACCCGTAATGGGATGATAGGAATGGCTTTTAAAAAAGATCCGCTGGTTGAGATTGATGAAAGACTGGCTTATCTGAAAGAGGATGCTGATGGAGCGGGTTCAAGTCTTTATCAGTTAGCCCAATCGTCATTGGAATCCGTCTTGGAAGTGGGACGACATGGCTTATATGTCGATTATAATAACGAGTCAAAGCAAGTCTATTTTTTTCAATACAAAGCCGAAGATATTATCAACTGGCGAATGCAACGCATTAATGGTCGTAATCGCTTAACTCTGGTGGTATTACGTGAAACAGTAGAAGAACAAGACGGTTTTGGATTCAAGGATACCATTCAATATCGTGTTCTGGCTATTGAAAAAGGGAAATTTATCTGTCGCGTTTATCGAAAACCTGCAGGAAACAGTGTTTACCAAATAGATGTTGAATATATCCCTGATCGCGGTGGCTCAGGTGCTTGGGAGGAGATCCCGTTTACCTTTATAGGTGCTCAAAATAATGATCACACTATTGATGAAGCGCCGTTACTTGACTCGCCAAAATCAATTTGGGTCATTATCGAAATTCCGCCGATTATGAAGATTCGGTTTTTTTCTGTGGTCAGGTGCAACCCTATATTAGCGGCTTGAAAGATGAATGGCGTGACTGGTTAGAGAAAAGGGTATATTAGTCGGCTCCCGCTCACCCATTTTGTTACCTGAGCAAGGTTCCTGTGGTTACATTCAAGCACAGCCTAACATGCTAGCGAAAGAAGCGATGGACAGTAAGCGTGATTATATGGTGGGGTTGGGCGCTCAATTAGTTTCTGCTGATAATAAAGTGAAAACCGTTATTCAATCAGTGGGTGAATTAAGTGCACAAACATCTGTCCTGAGTATCTGTTGCGCGAATGTCTCAGAAGGTTTAACTAAAGGGTTAAAGTGGTGCGCTGAATATGCGGGTGCTGAACCTGATAAATGCGTATTTGAAATTAATAGGGACTTGGTCAATCACATTGCCGATAGCACGATGATACGTGAGATAGTGTCAGCCTGGCAATCTAGCGCCATTCGTCAATCTGACCTGGTGCGTAACTTGCAAAAATTTGACATTATCAATCCGGCTGATGAGGTTGATGTGGTGGTGGATGAACTCAATAATCAGCAACCCACTATGATAGGTGAGCGATGAGAACGGTGAATGAGCGCCTGATGGATGAATTACTTGCTCACTCGCTGTTTTCTGGTCGTTATGCTAGTGGGGTTGCTAAAAAGATGGTTAACACCCTGAATGCATTTGACGCTCAGCTCAGTGCATCCTTAATTGTGGCACTGGATGATGCCAATATCGATGCTGATAGTTTTACTGTCAGGCGATTAGAATCTTTGCTCGCCAGTGTTAAGGCTATTAATAAAAAATGCGGTAGCCAACGCGTTTTCCTTTTAAAGGGCGAGATGAAGGCGCATGCACAATATGAGGTAGATTATTATCCCGCTTTATTTGATTTTCTAATGCCAGAGGTTGTTCTTCGTCAATATCCATTGATGAGTCTCACCACAGATATGCTTTATGCAGCGGTGATGGCGCGCCCATTGCAGGGAAAACTGTTATCTGAGTGGGCTGAGGGTCTGGAAAAAGACCGCATGACGCGCATTAATAATACCGTTCGCAATGGGTATTTGAATGGCGATAGCGCTGTAGAAATGGGTCGTAAAATACGTGGTAATGTCAAGCAAGGCTATAAAGACGGTGCACTACAAATCAGTCGGGCAAATGCAACCAGTATTGCCAAAACCGCAATTAATCACCTACAAGCCACCGCCCGAAATCAGTTTGCAGAGGCTAATAAAAAACTCCTTGAGGGTAAGCAGTGGTTATCGACGCTGGACAACAAAACCTCTCATGCCTGTATTGTTCGCGATCGATTGAAATATACCCTTGAAAGTAAGCCAATCGGCCATAAAGTGCCCTATTTGCAAGGACCAGGAAAAATTCACTGGAATTGTCGTTCGACTGAAACATTGATCACTAAATCATGGCGTCAATTGGGAATTGATGTTGATGAAATGGACGAAAACACTCGGGCCTCGATGGATGGACAAACACCAGCCGAGACAACCTTTCTTCAATGGATACAACGACAATCCGCTTGGCGACAAAAGCAGGTATTTGGTGAAGTACGCTACCGGCTAATGAAAGAGGGTGGCATGCATCCGGCCCAGTTTTATAGCGATAAAGGTGAGTTTATTACTTTGGCACAATTACGAAAGATAGATGGACAGGCATTTAAAGAAGCTGGGATGGGAATTTAACCAGTATACATAGCAATCAAGGTCACTTCGGTGGCCTTTTTGTTTGCTAAATTCGGCCTAGGGCTGAGGTAATTTAACGCGCAAGGCGCATAGATAAAATCCCAAGGGGACATAATGAGCATTTTAAACATCGGTAGCAACTATCATTCATCAGTAGAAGACCCGAATGGTGGTGGCGGGGCTAGCGGCACAGCAATCACACCGGAAGTTCAGGCTATTATTGATAAGCAGATTAATGAGCAGGTGACAGGACTAAAGGCAAAAAATAGTGAATTACTCGGTTTGCTCAAAAAGCAAACTGATAATTTAAAGCGCTTTGAAGGAATCGATCCTGAACAGGTCAAAGGCATTTTGCAACGTTTTGACAATGATGAAGAAGCGAAGTTGATTGCCGAAGGCAAGATTGACGAGGTTATCAATAAGCGCACGGAACGATTGCGCCATGATGTAGAAAAAAAACTACAATCTGAGAAGCGACGGGCGGAAAAGGCAGAAGAATTTGCCAATAAATTCCGCAGTCGGGTTTTAGGCGATGAAATTCGTGCAGCTGCAAGTCAATCCGGCGCGTTAGCCAGTGCTCAGGAAGATTTAATATTACGTGCCAAGGGCATATTTAAAATCAATGACGAAGGTCAGGCCGTCGCTGTTGATGAGGAAAACAATCCGATTATGGGTAAAGATGGCCGTACACCTTTAACCCCCGCTGAGTGGATTGATTCGCTAAAAGAAAGTGCCCCCCATTTATTTCCTTCTGCATCCGGTACAGGTTCAGGGGATAGTAAGTCAGGGGGCGCACATTTTAAACGTTCTCAGATGTCTTCATCTGATAAGGCCGCATATATCCGGCGATTCGGTCGTGAAGCTTATCTGGGATTACCAAAGTAAGGAATTAATATAATGGCAACGACGGTTAATAGTGATTTAATTATTTATAATGATTTGGCTCAAACCGCATTTTTAGAGCGCAGACAAGATAATCTTGAGGTGTTTAATCAGGCATCAAATGGCGCAATTGTACTGGATAATGTTTTTATTGAAGGCGATTTACGTAAACGGGCATTTTATCAGATAAGCGGTTCGATTGAACATCGTGACGTGAATTCTACGGATAAAGTTACCGGTAAGAAAAATTGGTGCGGGAGAATCCGTTGACGTTAAAGCCCCTTGGAAATATGGCCCTATGAAATCACCGAAGAGTCATTTAAACGACGTGGCAGGGATGTTTCAGAATTTTCTGAGCTTGTGGGTACGGATGCTGCTGATGCTTCGCTTGAGGGCTATATCAAGTATTCCCTAGCAGCATTGGGGGCTGCGATTGGCGCTAATACGGATATGATGGTCACAGCTAATATTGCTACCGATGGCAAGAAGACCCTCACTAAGGGGTTACGCAAATACGGGGATAAATTCAACCGTGTCAATCTGTTTGTCATGCACTCAACAACCTATTTTGACATTGTTGATCAGGCGATTGATAACAAGGTTTATGAAGAAGCAGGCGTGGTAATTTACGGCGGCCAACCTGGAACGCTAGGTAAACCCGTATTAGTCACCGATACTGCGCCTGTTGATGCTATATTTGGGTTAGTCCCAGGGCTATCACTATCACGGAATCACAGGAACCTAATTTTCGCTCTTATGAAATCAACGATCAGGAAAATTTAGGCGTTGGCTATCGGGGTGAAGGCGTGGTAAATGTGGGCGTGCTCGGTTACAGCTGGGATGAATCAAAAGGGACTAATCCTGATCTGACAAAATTGGGCACAGCTGGCAACTGGAAGAAACATTTCACCAGTAACAAATTAACGGCAGGCGTAATGATAAAATTGCAGCATGAAGCGAGTTTAGGGTTATCTGTGGATAAAACCACCGCGACAGCCAATAACAGCGATGCGGTGACCATTTCACTTGATTACTCAAAAGATAATCAACCTGTTCAGGGTGGCAATGTTGAGTGGTCAAGCACAGGTGGAAAATTGAGTAAAGCGGCGACTAAAACCGATGCAAAGGGTAAGTCCAGCGTCAAATTAACCGCCAGTACAGCAGGACAATTTACCGTCACTGCGACAGTAGATGGTGAGATGCGCACCACAGAAAGTATCACTTTTCATAAAGAAAAAATAAAGTTAAGGGGACTTTTGTCCCTTTTTTGAGGTGAATATGATTGATTCGGATAAAAATTCGCCAACATTTAATAGTTATGCCAGCGTTGAGGATCTAAAGCGCTATGCCCGTGAAAGAGGAATTGATATACCCACTGATGGCTCACATATTGAGTCGATGCTGGTGGAGTGCGATGGACTATTTAACGTCACAGCCATGGTTAGGAAAACGAACCCACTTAACCCAACCGCTATCCTTCCCACGCACAGGGTTATTTTATGACGGTGTGCCTATTGAGAATGACGCCATCCCTAAGCAACTCATTATGGCCCAGTGTCGGCTGGCGATTGAGTCAGAGAACGAAGATTTACAGCCAACGTTAGGGGCGAAGTGACCACAGAACGTATTGAGGGGCTATCACGGTCCAATATGCCTCGGGGACAAATTCGGGTTTACCCAAATTTGCCTGGTTAAATGGTTTGCTTAATGGCTTGTTAGATATACGTTCTGGATTTGCCATCAACACCTTTTCGGTGAGGTGATGATGAATCTTTATACTCGAATGGGTAAAACGACTGAGCGCTTGATAAAGCAGTACGGCATGGAGTATGTCTTAAAAAGAAAAGGCAAATTTTATGTTGATAAAAAGGGTCAGGAAATTATCGAACCCGATATGGTATTAAAGGCGGTCGGAGTAAAGACACAGTTTGCTATCAATGAAGTGGACAATTCCCTCGTTTTAACCAGTGATATTAAATTCATTGCGCATGCAAAGAGTAATATTCAACAGGGGGATATCATTATCATCGATAACAGAAATCATCGAGTGATTGCTGTAAAAGAGATAAAGCCCCAACGCCAAACTATTTGTTTCATTGCACAATTGAGGAGCTTGATATGACAAACAATTTTACAGCCGCCATTAATGCGTTTGTCAGTAAAGCAGAAGAAAAAATGGAAGTGGTTACAAAGGTGACATTCATTAAGATACTTGCAAGGTTAGTCATGATGTCGCCTGTCGGTAATCCTTCTATCTGGCAAGTGAATGCTAAAATAGCCGGAAAGGGAAAAGGAAAAGAAAGGAAGCCTGCAGGGTATACGGGGGGAAGGTTTCGTGGCAACTGGCAAGTGACGTTTGATGAAGTACCAATGAAAGAAACGGGACGAATAGATAAAAGTGGCGAGGTAACACAAGCTGAGGGCAATCATGTTATTGGTCAGTTTAAAGTGGGCATGAAGTCAGTCTATTTTTCCAATGTGGTTCCTTATGCTTATCGACTTGAGATGGGGCATTCAAAACAGGCACCGAAAGGTATGGTACGGCTCACGGCACAAGAATTTCAGCAGTTTTTTCATCAGGCCATCGCAGAGCGTAAAGGATGAACCCATTAACCATTAATACCGCGATACGGGCACATATTGCTCAATTTGCTGAGTCTGAAAATATCAAGGTTGCCTGGCCAAATTGTGAATTCGATGATATCAATGAACCCTATTTACAACTACACACCATGCCAGCGACAACGAATAATTTGAGTTTATCGCTCGATATGCCTGTATTTAGCGGTGTCATACAGATAAATGTAGTTGGCAAAGCAGGAACGGGCGACGCATTGGTCATGAATGTCGCTAATCGTTTAATAAATTTTCTAACAAACGGTTTTTCGTTGACCGATAATCTTTTTTTAAACGGCGAGCCATGTTTATTTCCAGCAATCTGTGATCAGGTAAATTATATCCTTCCTGTCAGCGTTCCTTATCGTTGTCACTCTACAATATAACATTGCCGCCATATGGTGGTTTTTCAACAGCCAATAATGAGGTTTTATCATGGCATATAATATTCCTAATGGTTCGCGTGTTTATGTAGCTAGTAAATATGCGGATGAGATAACAATTACGGCGGCTACCAATGCGACAGAGGCGGTATTAACTGTCAATTCGATTGGCAGTATTAAAACGGGCGATATTGTCCAGATTGATTGTGGCTGGAAAAAAATGTCAGGCGCTTTCAAAGTGAAAAAAGCAGCTGATACCAGTATTACACTGGAATCAATCGATACCACCGATAAAGCCGTTTTTCCCGTTGGTGGGGCTAAAGGAAGCTTGAAGAAAGTGGAAGAATGGGAGGCGATGCCGCAAGTCATGACATTATCGACGGAGGGCGGTGAGCAGCAAACGCAGGAAATTCAGTTTTTGGAAGATGAACAGGCAGAAACCGTTGATACCTTTAAAAACGGTATCACGCAGGTTTATACCTTTGCACATGATGCAAAATTACCTATTCGTAAGTTATTGATGAAACTGGATGACAGCAAGCAAATTACGGCAATGCGTTTTTTCAATAAACGTGCCAGTGAGGATCGTTATTTTACTGCTTCGGTCTCTTTCCAGCGCGTGCCCAATACGGCCATCAACGAGGTTGAAAACGTGGTAGCCCGTTTCTCACTTAAATCTGATTTGCAAATCTATGCAGTATAATTAAGGATGCAGCATGGCGAAATTTACATTGATACCCAAGCCAACGTTTAAAGCCAATGTCCTCATTCCGGTGGCAGGCAAAAAAGAGCCAGAGGTGGTGACCTTCACCTTTAATCACAAAGCCATGAGTGAACTGGAAACCATGCGTGAAATGCCGATTGATGAGTTTTACCAGCAGATTATTGCTGACTGGGCGATTGAAGAGCCTTATCACGCTGATAATTTAAAGCTGCTATTTGACAACTATCCCTCAGCTGCCAGCGCCATTAGTACAACGTATTATAGCGAACTATTAGGCCAACGCGAAAAAAACTTCTAGCGGTCGTTGAGGCCATGTATGGCGGCATGACCGAGACCGATATCCGCAACTTTGAAGCTGCCTTTGGTTTTACGCCGGAAGACAGCGAGGTCGAAGTTTGGCCAGATGTCTGGGAGGCTTATCTTACTTTTAATGCGCTTCGTACTCAGTGGCGAATGGGGGCGAATGGCCCCACAGGGCTGGATTACAGCGTGTTATCCGACGTCATCGATTATTTGGGTATTAATCAGGATAAAGGCGCTTTATTTAATGATATACGGGTGATGGAAGCGAAAGCCTTAGCGATAATGCACCAATAAACCTGATTACTAATACCCATAAGTTATTAATCGTTATGCTAGTTATTTTTTATCATTATATAATTTAGTTAAAGTTTCTTCTAAAGCTTCTTTTATTTTATCTGCTTCTGTTTTGCTATAGATTCAATCGTTTTACTTGTAGAGGTTTCATTTACCGCTGACTGTAATATCATAACTATTTCAGAGTTTAAGGAACGGCCATTTTGGGCAGCTCTTACTGTTAGCTTTTCTTTAAGATCGTCTGGCATTCTTACACCAAATGGAGTAATGCTTCTCATTCCTTTCATAGTTCCACCTATATTGTGAATTGAATGCACAGTGTAGCCAATAAAAAATTGACTTCATATTATCACCGTGTTACTATAATGATATCTTTGTGTATGGATTAATGGTTATGAAAACAAGAGATATTGCGCCGATAGGCGTGAGGATGCAGTCAGAAGTAAAAGAGGCATTAAAGAAAGTAGCAAAAGAGCAAGGAAGATCGCTAAACTCAGAAATAGTCCAAAGACTGAAAGAGAGTTTGAAGAAAGAAGGGTTGTAATTGCTTAAATGGTCGAAGCCCCAACTATTAGTGGTAGTCAGGGCTTCAGTTTTAGTCCGAAACTTTAGAGAAACGAACTATGAATACTATATCAACAATTAACGTACCTTTCCACGGTAACAATTTATATGTAGTAAATTATAATGGCGAACCGTACGTGCCAATGAAACCTATTGTTGATGGCATGGGAATGGATTGGGCATCCCAATTTACTAAGTTAAAACAAAAGTTTAATTCAACTATTGCGGAAATCACAATGGTTGCTGAGGATGGCAAGGAGCGCAATATGACTTGCCTAGCTCTGCGTAAACTTGCTGGATGGTTGGCAACCATTAGTCCAAACAAAGTTAAGTCAGAAATCCGTGACAAAGTTATTCAGTATCAAGAAGAGTGTGATGATGTGCTCTATGAGTATTGGACTACGGGTGAGGTTAAAGCTAAACCACGTAAAAAGTTAAGCAAATTGCTGGATGTATTACAGTAGAACAGCAAGAGACCATCAAACAACTGGTGCTTACGCGTGGTAAAAGCGTGCCACATGAACATCAGGGCAAGGCAACCATCACACTCTGGTCAGCATTGAAAAGCCATTTTGGTTGCAGCTACAAAGAAATCGCCGAAGAAAAATTTACTGAGGCACTGTCTCTTGCTGCTCGTGTACCGATTGAGGGTGAGTTCATCGGCAAAGCTCCTTTGCAAAATAATTTACCCGCTATTTGTGGAAGAATTATTCTTGACTATGAAAACGGTAGTGTAACTCGGACAGAAGTCGTCCCTTCTAATTATTTTATCGGGGATATTGAGACATTAATGGAATATTTAGAAAGACGCGGGGTTGTCGTGCTTGCTGATGAAACGGAACGCCGAAACTTTGTCAAAGAGAATCTCTTGCGATTAATCAACTGAGAAAACGATACATCAATCAATTGAGCACCTTAAGGTATAAATCAATTACTACGCCAGCCCTGTGCTGGCTTTTTGTTGCAAGGAATCCGGTATGACCGATATCGCCACGATTTCATTAAAAGTAAACACGGCGGATTTGGAAAGAGGTGAACAGAAGTTAAAGTCCTTTCAGGGAACAGCGGAAAAGGTTGAAAAGGCTTCCTCAAATCTGGAAGGCGGATTAAAAAAAGTCAGCCTGGCCTCACTGAGAAATACTGAAACCATTAAGACGCAAAAAAGTGAACTTAATGACCTGTTAAATCGAATTAATCCCACCAATAAAGCGTTTGATGAACTGGATAAAATTAGCCGTAAACTCGCCGCTTCACATCAAAAAGGTTTACTCCCCCTTGACCAGTTTATTGATTACAACACGATACTAGAAGAGTCGAGAGATAAGCTAAGCCGGATGAATCTGGCGCTGACCGCAGAAGGGAGGGCGCTACTTGCACAGGAAGAAGCTTCAAAACGAGCGAAGTTAGCCGCTGATAATTTTCTAAACACATTAAAACAGCAATCAGACACGATAGGCAAGACGCGAACTGAAGTTCTTGAACTAAAAGCGGCGCAGATGGGCATTTCTCAACAGGCAGCGCCGATGATTGCCAAATTAAAAGAACAAGAAAAAGCGTTTATGAATGGCGCGGTAACGATGGGGCAATATCGTCATGCAATGCGTATGTTACCTATGCAGATGACCGATGTGGTGACCTCATTGGCTTCCGGTATACCGGCCTGGATGGTATTGGTGCAGCAAGGTGGACAGATTAAAGACTCGTTTGGTGGTGTTGGTAATGCCTTTAAAGCAATAGGCTCAATATTAACCCCTACCCGATTGTTGATGGGAGGATTGGCAGGTGTTACGGCAGCTGTTGCCATCGCCGCTTATAAAGGCTCACAAGAGTTTAGTGAATTTAACAATAAACTCATTTTAACGGGTGGGTATGCAGGGAAAACGGCAGGGCAACTTGCTATGTTGGCCAAACAGTTGTCAGCAGATGGCATAACACAAGGTGGAATGGCGGATGTAATAACTAAAGTTGTGGGGTCAGGTTCATTTTCTGGCAATGAAATTGATAATATTGCCAATGTCGCTGCCAGAATGGAAAAATTGGTGGGTCAATCTGTTGATGAAACAATAAAACAGTTCCAGCGCATTAAAGATAACCCAGTTAAAGCGATTAACGAACTTGACAAAAGCCTACATTTTCTGACTACAACGCAACTAGCGCAAATATCGACATTACAGGAACAGGGAAGAAAGCATGAAGCCGCTAAAGTTGCCATGGAAGCCTATGCGACTGCAACGAAAAATAGAACTCAGCAGATAAAAGCGAATTTAGGTTATCTTGAGTCAGCCTGGGCAGTGGTTAAAGATAAAGCAAGACTCGCTTGGGATAGCATGTTAGATATTGGTCGTGAACACACATTAGACCAGAAGATACGTGATTACGAGGAAAAATTAGTTGCATTCCAGGTAAATCCGGTTGCAAGATTAAATTATTATAATGCCTCAGGGAAAACAGCGACAGATTTAAGGCGTGAACTTGATTTACTGAAAGAGAAAAAATATCAACAGGATATTGAAAATCAGAGAAAACAAGCGGCGGTAAGGGCTCAAGAGGCAGAGAAAGCACGTTTTAGGGTTGACCAGGAGCTCAAACACAAATTTGAAAATGCGGAAGAAAAGCATCAAAGTGAGCTTGAAAGAATAAGAAATTCGGGTGGTTCAAAATCCGTTATCGATGAAGCGATAAGGCGTGAAAATGCCCGTTATGCGAAAGAAAAATCAAGTTCAGACTCAAAAGCTGATGCATACCGCCCATCTTTAGGCAACACGTTGGGAAGAAGAAGCGCAAGCCAGAAACAGAGCACTGCAGGCAGAATTACGAACATTACAGGATGAAAGTCAATATGTTGGGATTATCAGCCAGCAACGCAGGGAACTTTTCAAAACAGAAAACCAGCTAGTCATTCTTGAAGAGGCCAAAAGTGGCACAAACAAACGCCGTCTGAGTGAAGATGAGCGGTCATTATTATTAAAAAGAAGCCATTCTCTCTGAGAAGCGTGAAGCTGCACAGATAGGCGATAAAATTGAGAAACAAAACAACTCAATGCCTTGCGGTTATCGAATGATGGATTGCAAGAAGAAATAAGACTCAGGCTGGAGAGCATTGGCAAAACCGAGATTCAAATAGCGAAGGAGCAAGAACTAAAGAAATATCGTGAAGAAATGGCCCGTAAAGGGATTGAGCAAGAAAATCCTGAGTATGGTCGAGGACTTTCACTGATTGATGAGAAATACAAAAATGAGGAGTCATTGCGGAAAAACTGGGAAGCAGGGATTAAGCAAGGATTTTCAAATTTTGAACAACAAGCGAGGGATGCTTATGGCAATGTTGCGAATGTTACCAAATTTGCCTTTGAAGGAATGAGTCAATCACTGACGGATTTTTTAGTGACGGGGAAGTCTAATTTTGCTGACTTCACTAAATCATTACTTGAGATGATTGTGAAGTTAATGACGCAAATGGCGATGCTTCAGGCGATGAAAGCGGCTTTGGTGGACAAACAGGCGGAGTTGGAGGAGCGATTGCTAATATTTTGGTTTTTCATCAGGCGGATATGTGGGCGGTGGGGGTAAATATGACCCGAAAGGTATCGTTCACGGTGGGGAATTTGTATTTACCAAAGAAGCGACTCAGCGGTTAGGTATCGCTAACCTGTATCGCCTGATGGATGGAAGTAAGCGAGGTTATGCGTCTGGCGGATATGTGAGCACATCTTCAACGCCCATGTACGGCATGCAACCCGTAACAAACGGTGTTAATGTCAATTTAGGCGGTATTCATGTTGACGGTCAACCGCAGCAGTCCAGCCCTTCCAATGTCGATATGCGCGCAGCGGAGCAATCCTTAACCCAGAAAATCAAATCGGTCTTAGTGGCAGAGAGTCGAGATGGAGGTGATTTGCATAAAATTATCAAGGCAGTCAATGGGCGGGGTATTAATCGATGAGCGCATTTTGATAGGAAAAAATTTCACTTTTGTTATGCTTGGCATCAATTTAGACTAAGTCAGTATTGGCCAAACGTAAAATCAAAGGAAAAACAATGAAAAAACGTTACTGTTTTTAATCCCAACCCTATTTTCTGGCGCTGTAATCGCAAAGGGTGGTGAGAGTACGCTTTCGATGGGATACATACAGATTAAATCAGATGGACTTAAAAAGGATGTTAATTTATTAAATCAGTCAAACAAACTTGCTGGTGATGCTATTTCTAACAGTTTAGGGGTTTCAGCTAGAGTTGATTCTGATGATTATTCTAATCCAGGCGGTGCCTTTATACGCTACACGTATGAGTTAAATGATGGGTTCGGTGTTATTGGTTCAGCATCTTACTCTGAGAGTGATTTCGGTACTTCAGCGTTTGGAACCACAAATAAAGGGAAAGACAATTCTAGAGTTGATGGGCGCGTGAAGGGAAAATATATCTCATTGATGGTTGGTCCTACTTATCGATTTAATGAATATATTAACGTTTATGCGCTAGTCGGATTGGCAAACAAAAAAATGTCTTATGAATTTGGTGGGAATGCTTTTAAAAACGGTAAGTTAATTAAAGACGAAAAACGCTCAAATAGTGACAGTAGAAATGACCTGGCCTACGGCGTTGGTATGCAAGTGAATGTTTACGAGGGAGTTACCGTTGATGTAGGCTATGAACGTTCAGGCAGTGGCGAGTGGAAGACGGATGCATTCACGGTTGGTTTAGGATATAAGTTTTAAGCTGTAGCTCACCTGACAGTTACTCGCTATTAATGTGATAACTGTCAGGTTAACTTAAGGCAACAAAGTTACCTACATTATAAGTTTTACCCGCTAAGTTGTTTATTTTTTTAGCAACAATATAATGAAAATTCTAAGAAGACTATAAATTGAAAAATGAACATGAACATATAATAGAGGAATGATGAAAAAGTTAATTATTGGATTTATCTCTATCGTAGCCTTGAATGGATGTATGTCAACACCAAATGAAGTGAGGCTAGATAAGCCTTTGTTTGAAGTTTATAGCAATAAATCTCCTCAAGAATTAGCAAAATGTATTTATGATGGTTGGACAAATACAAGGACGCTAATGGAAAGGGACAATACGACTCATACTGAAAATTTTGGAGATATTATAACAGTCTTTAGTTGGCACGATATAATTTTTGTTGATATAACAAAGTTAAAAGAAGGATCATTAGCAAAAATGTATAAAACAACTGGCGGGGCATACGCTTTAGAAATTAATAGAAAAGAAGTCATTAAACTTTGTAAGTAGGTTTTTGAAGTGGATATTTATAGAAAAGTTTTATTGTTAATAAATTGTATTATTAACCTGATTTCAGGATGAGTGAAAGTTTTGAGAAAATAAAAATAACTCACTTATTGATTAAAAAACTTCAATCCAATCTGTAAGTTTCATTTACAGAATATCTGGAGCACATGTGCGTTTATTTTTTTATAAACTTTTTTATTTTATCCAAATCAATAGTTAACAAATGCTCGCCTTTATTTCCTATATTAATGGCAACGAATTTTACCGTATCTTCAGAAAAATTAATTTGATTTTTATTATCTAATGTATTTTGCAAGATTTTGATTATTTCTGAATTCATTGAACGTCCGTTAGCTTCAGCTCTTTTAGCTATAGCATCTCGCATTCCATCAGGAAATCTGACTGTAAACTTATCTTGAGTTTGACTTGGGAATTTTTTCATTTTTTAGACCAATAGCATTTTTAATAAAAATAGTATGGTGGCTACTTGACTTTATTGTCAATCGTGTTAAATTGACTCTAATGGCAAATAGCCATTATAAAGGAGAAAAGAAATGAATGATTCACTATATACTCAAAGAGCAACAGAAAAGTTAACATTACGGTTACCAAAGGGAGTAAAAGCTCAAGTTGAAAGAAAAGCAAAAGAAGAAGGTTTGTCTTTAAATTCAGCAATTATTCAAAGACTTGTTTGGAGCATTAATTATGATAAAAAAATGTTTGGGAAATAAAGCAAAAACCCCAACGGCGGCAACCATTGGGGTTTATAAAATGTTAACCACGAATGAAGAGATCAACACTATGACTATAGCAAATAAAAATCTTCCTGTCATTTCTGGAGTTGAAATTAGTACTGATATCGAAGGTCGTTTTAATTTGAATGCATTACACAAAGCGAGTGGTTTAGGAGAAGAGAAAGCTCCTGCTAAATTTCTGCGTAATAAAACGGCCAAAGCATTGATTTTAGAATTAGAAAAACAAACTGGACAAATTTGTCTAGTTAGCTTTGAGGGAAAAAATGGTGGTACGTTTGCCCATGAAATTATTGCTATTGAATATGCTGGATGGATACGTCCTGATTTTCGTATCAAAGTTAATCAAACTTTTTTAGATTTTAAAGCGGGAAAATTAGCGCCTGTTGTGATAGACCCTATGGTTGCATTAAATGATCCGGCCGTAATGAGAGGCTTATTGCTAAATTATAGTGAAAAAATCCTTGAGCGTGATCATCAAATAGCAGTAATGAAGCCCGATGTAGAAGCATTAGAACGTATAGCAAAATCCGATGGTGCTATGTGTGTGACTGATACAGCCAAGCAACTACAAATACGTCCCAAAGCCCTGTTTGATTTCTTAAGTGAAAATAAATGGATTTACAGACGATTAGGCAGCCCGTGGATTGGTTATCAGGAAAAGATTCAACAGGGGTTGATTGAGCATAAAGTGACAATGATTACCCGAAATGATGGGATTGATGAAACTAAAACACAGGTTCGTATCACACCAAAAGGAATTGCTAAATTGGCAAAACTGTTAAGCGTGGAGGTGGCAGCATGAATAACGCTCTCTCTACAATTAATGTCTCATTTTACGGTGATGATTTGTATGTGGTGAATTACAATAACGAGCCATATGTACCCATGAAGCCCATTGTTGAAGGTATGGGATTAGACTGGAAAAGTCAGTTTGTTAAGATTAAACAGCGTTTCAAATCAACTATGGTGGAAATCACCATGGTTGCTGGAGATGGCAAAGAACGGAGTATGATTTGTCTTGCTCTTCGTAAACTTGCGGGCTGGCTATCGACTATTAGCCCGAATAAAGTAAAAGCAGAAATCAGGGATAAAGTTGTCCGTTATCAGGATGAGTGTGATGATGTTCTCTATGAGTATTGGATGACCGGAGAAGTCAGGAAAAAAGAAGATAAATTATTGGTGCTTAATCGCTTTTCAGGAGAAAGTGGTAGAATTTTGATTACGATAAAAAATAATCAAATTTATCGCACGGACATGGTGCTCGAAAATGAGCATTTGTTAACACTGGACTCTTTCTTGGAGTTGGCTCATCGTGCAGGGTACTTAATTATTCGTAAGGATAAACTGTTGTCACTGCACAATGAGTGGTAATACGTAACAAATCAATCATCGTATAATTTACAGGTCACTGCTCAGGTGGCCTTTTTTTATGGAGTCAAGTTAATGGATGAATTTAGATGGCGAACCCAGATACAAGACAGCCCAACGGGCGAGTACAGGCACCGAATCAAAGAAGTTGAATTTGGTGATGGTTACAAACAGGTAGCAGCCGATGGCATTCATCCCGAATCGCAATCCTGGCCATTTTCTTATTTAGGTAAAAAAGCCGAAGTGATGCCTATCTTTGATTTTATTCGCCAACACACTTCAAAGTCTTTTATCTGGATTCCCCCTTTTGGTGTCAAGGGAGTGTATCGGGTAAAAGCTGATTCGATCAAGATGACTCCGGTTGCGCGTGATGTCATGAAAATATCAGCCACGTTTGAGGAGGCTTTCTCAGCTTGACTGCTCCCCTACCTAAAGGAAGGGGATTCCCAATTCACAGAGCCTAACCTAAGCCGCATTAAGCGATTTAGGGCTTATAGGCTCTCCAAGGGCTAACACCGCTAGACCAGCGGCTTTTATGTTTTTAGCAGCGTTAATATCTCGGTCATGATTAACGCCACATTCAGGACAGCGCCACGACCGAATATTTAACGCTAATTTAGATAGTGTATATCCGCAATCGCTACAGCGTTTTGACGAAGGAAAGCACTGATCGATGGCAACAATAGTGCGCCCGTACCAATTAGCCTTATATTCAATTTGGCGAACAAATTCGCCCCAACTTGCGTCAGCTATCGCTTTAGATAGCTTAGGATTTCGGATCATGTTTTTTACTTTCAGGGATTCAACACAGACAACTTGGTTTTCGTTAATCAGTCTATGGGATAGCTTATGCAAGTTATCCAGTCGGCAATCAGTTATTTTCGCATGGAGTTTTGCAACTTTTAAACGTGCTTTAGTACGATTGTTTGAACCTTTTTTCTTTTTGCTCAAACGGCGTTGTAGTAAAGCTAATCGTTTCGAATATTTAGTGGTGTGGCGGGGATTGCCGGTTTTTAATCCGGTGTCGGTGACGAACAAGTCTTTTAAGCCAATATCAATACCTGTCATTTTTTCAGAAACAGGTAGTGATATTGGTTCAAATTCACACAAACAGGACGCAAAGTATCGTCCAGATGCGTCTTTAGAGATGGTAACAGTTGAAGGTGCTGAAGGTAGTTCTCGACTCCAGCGAATATCTAAAGGTTCTTTACTTTTCGCTATGTACAGCTTGCCGTCACGGTATTTAAACGCACTAGCGGTAAATTCAGCAGATTGTTTGTGGTGTTTGGTTTTAAAGGTCGGGTATTTGGCGCGCCCTGAAAAGAAGTTAGAAAAAGCTGCTTGTTGGTGTCGTAAAACCTGCTGTAACGGTACGCAAGAAACACTGTTAAGCCATTGTACATCCGTTTCTTTCTTTAAGGCAGTCAATCGTGCGTTGGCTTGAATATAGCTAATTTTTTCTTTTCTTTCGTAGTAGGCATCGGTGCGCCAGCGAAGAATTGAGTTATAGACAAAACGCACGCAGCCGAACGTATTAGCTAAAAGCTCAACTTGTTCAGATGTTGGGTAAAACCGATATTTATAGGCGCGCTTCATATTCACATTATCACATTAAATATGTGAGGTTGTAAATGTATATAGTAAAAGTAATGTTAGTTCCCTCTTTCCTCCTCCCCCTGAAGGGCAAGGTTTCCAGAGGGCATTATTGATGATAATCCATTCAGATGTGCAAAAATTAGAACCCGGTGAAAAAATCCAGTTGGTGGAAGTAGACGGCAATGCATTTGGTGGCCCTGTTTTGCGTTTTCATGCTTACAACCTTCGTTACACACCCGAGGAAATTGAAAAGGCAGAAGATAAATTAAAACCGAAGCCTATCTGGTGGCAAGGTAACGAATATGGCGCATGGCCTTATGAAATTTCGGGTTTATCAAAAGTAGTGAAGGCAGCCAAGCCAGACCGATACTGAAAGTGGGTAATATTGATAGTCTGATATCATCACTGTGCCTGGAATTTGATGATATGGTTCAGGCAAAAGTAACCATTTATGAGACCTTTTCGCATTATCTGGATAGGAAAAATTTCCTGATGATAATCCTACTGAGAATCCTGATGAATGCTTTAAGCAAGTATTTTATGTTGACCGAAAAAGTCATGAAGAAGCGGGGGGAATTATTCAGTTTGAACTGGCTTGCCCGTTTGATTTACAAGGCGTTATGTTGCCAGTACGTCAAATTCATAATCTCTGTTACTGGTGCATGCGGGGTTGGTATCGTTCAGGTAATGGGTGTGCCTATAATGGTAAACGCTATTTTGATGAGAAAGGCAATTCGGTGGATGACCCCGCCTTAGATGTTTGTGGTGGTCTGATGAGCGATTGTAAAAAACGATTTGGTGAAAATGTGCCCTTGGATTTTGGCGGATTCCTGCGGCAGGTTTGATAAGATGATAACAAAAAGTCTTACTGAAGCAATATTCAACCACGTTAAAAAGGTATTTCCGCAGGAAGCCTGTGGGGTAATTTGCCAAAAGAGTCGTGTGAAACGCTATTTTCCTTGCCGTAATCTTGCTGCAAATCCCACTGAACAATTCGAATTATCACCAGAAGACTATGCCAATGCGGAAGACTGGGGACTGCCGGTTGCTATCGTCCATTCTCATTGTGGCGATGGCGTGACAACACACCCAAGTGAAATAGATAATCTGCAATGCGATGCTAGTGAATTACCGTGGGTAATTGTGTCGTGGCCTGAGGGGGATTTGCGTATAATTCAACCAAGAGGTGAGCGTGAATTAACGGGAAGAACGTTTGTTTTGGGTTACTCCGATTGCTGGACGCTGATTGTTGATTATTTTCGGCAAGAACACGGTATTACATTGAATAATTATAGTGTCACTTATCCTTGGTGGGAGCAAGGTGAAAATCGTTATATGGAGAATTTCATCAAAGAAGGTTTTGTTGAAATTAATGACATATCCAAAGTCAGTGATGTGGTCATTATGCAGGTTCAGTCTGATGTCGCCAATCATGCAGGTATTTTGCTGGATAACGGCATGCTACTGCATCATTTGTACGGGCAATTAAGCCGTGTCACGCCCTACAGTGATTACTGGCGTGACCGAACCGTCAAGATTGTCAGAAGGAAAGAATGGGCATGAGTGAACTGAGAACCGTCAGGTTATATGGAAAACTGGGCACAAAATATGGACGCGTCCATCAACTGGCCATCAGCTCCCCAAAAGAAGCCATTAAAGCATTATGTGTGCTTTACTCAGGTTTTGAGCGTTATCTGGCTGATGCCCATTTGAGAGGCGTCGAGTTTGCGGTCTTCAAGGGAAAGCATAATATCGGCGAAGATGAGTTTCACCTTGATACAACACAGGATATTCGTATTGCCCCGATAATTAAGGGAAGCAAAACGGAGGACTGTTCCAAACTATATTAGGGGTAGCCATGATAGGCGCAGCAATGATGTTGGGGCCTGTTGGGTGGGCAGCCTTTGGGGCAGGCGGTTTTATGGGCGGTGCTTTAGCGTTAGGTGGGGCATCAATGGCATTAGGCGGTATAGCACAAATGTTGTCACCGCAACCGCCAGGAGCTTCGGTTCGTCAGGATGCCGATAATAAACCGTCTTATGCGTTTGGTGGTGCAGTGAATACGACTGCCCAGGGTAATCCAGTGCCGTTGCTGTATACCTTGGATAGAAAAGAGATAGGTGGGGCAATTATATCCGCAGGGATTTACACCGAAGACCAAAGATAGCATTAATCAAGAACTTTGAGTCGCTGAGGCGGCTTTTTCTATGGGTAAAATATGACAAACCTTATTTTTTGGGGCAAAAGGTGGTGATGGCGGTGGGCATAACCCCGTAGAGTCACCCGATAGCTTGCTATCAGAATCAACCGCAAAATTACTCTTTGCTATCTCTGAGGGAGAAATTGCTGGCGGACTAGATGCTACCCGTATTTTTTCTTGATGGTACGCCTATTGGTAATGCTGACGGCAGTAAAAACTTCGAGGGCGTGACGTGGGAGTTTCGACCGGGCAGTGAGCAACAAGAATACATCAAAGGCATTCCGTCAGTTGACAATGAGATTAGCATAAGCAGGGAATTAAAAGATGAACAACTGTATATCAGGTCGATAAATAATATCCAGCTGTCAGCTATTCGGTTACGTTTCTCTGTACCACAACTTCTAGAACAACACGATAATGGCGATACCTCCGGTTACCGTATTGATTATGCCATTGACCTGTCAGCGGATGGGAGTGGCTACAAAGAAGTGTTGCGGGCTGCCTTTGATGGAAAAACAACCAGCGAATATCAGCGGACGCACCGTATCGATTTGCCTGTAGCCAAAACCGGCTGGCAATTGCGTGTTCGTCGCCTCACTCCTAACAAAAATACGGCGCGAATTGCCGATAAAGTGGTTGTTGCAGCCATTACTGAGGTGATTGACGCAAAATTAAGATATCCTAATACCGCTTTATTGTTTATCACCTTTGACGCAAGACAATTTAATAATCGCATCCCCAAAGTCAGCTTGCGTCCCAAAGGTGGTTTACTGGTAAAAGTACCCTCAAACTATGACCCTGTAAACCGAACTTATTCGGGTGTCTGGAATGGAACTTTCAAGCTAGCCGCGACGAACAATCCAGCCTGGATTTTTTATGACTTGGTTTTAAATAACCGTTACGGTTGTGGAGAACGGATTAATAGCACACAGATAGATAAGTGGGATTTATACCAGATAGCCCAGTATTGCGATGAATACGTCCCTGACGGTCAGGGTGGTTCAGGTAAAGAGCCTCGTTTTTTATGTGATATTTATATTCAGTCTCAGGAATCGGCTTATCAGGTATTGCGTGATATTGCGGGTATTTTTAGGGGTATGACGTTTTGGGCGGATAATTCTGTCAAAGCGGTGGCTGATATGCCATCGGATATCTTTCGGATTTTCACGCAAGCAAATATCGTCGATGGAAAGGTGACCTATTCAGGCGGTAGTCAGCAAAACCGTTATACGCAGGTACTGGTTTCCTATTCGGATGCCGATAATCACAGTCATGATGCTATTGAGGCGGTCTCTGATAGCAAACTGCAGCGTCGTTATGGTGTGCGTAAAACGGATATTTCGGCGATTGGTTGCACTCGACAATCAGAAGCAAACCGACGCGGACGCTGGATATTATTAACGAATGCTTATGACAGGACGATAACCTTTTCAACTGGGCTGGAAGGTGCTATCCCAACGCCTGGGCAGATTATTGGCGTGGCAGACGCAAATCTTGCTGGCCGTATTATTGGTGGCAGGATTTCATCTGTTGATGAGAGAAAAATTACGCTCGACAGGAAGGCAGATATTAAATCGGGTGACAGACTTATCATTAACTTACCTGATGGAAAATCAGAAGCAAGAACAGTCCAGACGGTTAACGACAATATTATCACTGTAACAGCCCGTTATTCTCAACCCATTGAAAAAAATGCGGTTTGGACAATAGATGCCAACGACCTGGCAATTCAGCTTTATCGCGTAATTAGCATTCAGGACAATGCCGATAATACCTATACCATCACGGGGACTTTCCATAATCCAGATAAATATGCGCATATTGATGCTGGAGCCAGGATTGATAAAAGACCCATTACTGTCATCCCCCCTGGTGTCCAATTACCTCCAAAGAACGTACATATCTCTGCTTATACCCATATCAATCAAGGGATTGCTGTTACAACGTTAAGAGTTGACTGGGATGCCACAGAAAATGCGATTGCCTATGAGGCACAATGGCGAAGAGGGAATAATAACTGGGTAAGTATACCTCGAACGTCAACACCGAGTTTTGAAGTTCAAGGGATATATGCCGGACGCTATCAGGTAAGAGTAAGAGCCATAAACTCATCGGATATCTCATCTATCTGGGCGAATGCTCCTGAGACAATACTGAAAGGTAAGGAAGGCGAACCTCCTGCACCTGTTAACTTCAGGGCTTCCACATTGGTGTTTGGGATAAAATTAGACTGGGGATTTAACGAAAATACGGAAGACACGTTAAAAACAGAGATTCAGTACAGCGAAACCAATGACGGTGAAGGTTTGATGTTACTGGCTGATATACCTTATCCTTCAAAAAGCCATGAAATGTCAGGGTTGGCCGCAGGGACAGACTTTTATTTTCGCGCAAGACTGGTTGATAAATCCGGTAACCAGTCACCGTGGACAGAATTTGTGCGGGGTGAGGCAGAATTTGATGCTAGCAGTATCATTGATGAAATAGACAAAAAAATTAACGATACGGAAGCGATTAAGCAGTTAAAGAAAGGGATAGACAGTAGCACAGAAGCGATACTGGAAAACGCGAAGGGACTCAACGGCAATACGCAGTATTTCATGCGTCAAAACGGCAAAATGAAAGCGGAAATTGTCAGGGTTGATAATTATGTGGTAACCGAGACTAAAGCCTTAGCCGAGTCTATCCATCAGGTCAGAGCGACAGCGGATAAGTCATGGGCAGCCGCTCAGAATTCACTACAAGCTAAGTACGACATGAAAAAGGGTGAGGCTTCTGCAACTTGGACATCGTTAGTCAAGATTCACTATGACGGCGTCTCTTATGATGCAGGAATGGTGATTGGCGCTGAGCTCAAAAACGGTAAAGTTAGTACACAGATTGGCTTTAGCGCCCAAACATTCATCGTATACAATCCGGCCAATGGCAAGATGGAGCCGGTTTTTGCCATCAAAAACGGTCAGGTTGTTATGAGTTCAGTTTTTATTGGTGATGGAACGATAACAAATGCAAAAATTAAAAATGGAGCAATCACAAGAGCCAAAATAGTAGAGTCGTTAGAATCAGATAATTATGAGAAAGACAAAAAAGGAATAAAAATTGATTTTGCTAATGGGATTATGGAGATGAATAGTTATGAAGAAGGGCAGGGTCGGATGGTTATTAATAATAATAAAATTGATGTGTTTGATGGATCTGGTGCGCTAAGAGTGAGGATAGGTAAGTTATGAGTAATTTTGGTTGCCAAGTTTTTTTAAAAAATGGTGCTAACATAGAGACATTAGTCGTGCCCATTTTCTTTTTAGACCTTATAACAAATGGAAATGGCGAAAAGACATACACAATACCAGAAAATCGATCCCTTAAAGTCTTGCATTCAAATACTTTTAGTGATGGTAGCGCTAAAAAACTGAAGCAGATATAAAAGGAAATAAAATAACTTACAGAAACACATCAGAAGAAAGACCATTATTGGTTATTGCGGAGTAAATTATGTATGGAGGAAAGATAATTTCAGAAAAAGGCACAGTGTGGATATCGCCTGATGTAACGCCCCTTAATTTAGTAAAACGCGTTGATTTGACTATTACAACTGGCACATTCGGTCAAATTATAAAAACAGAAATACCAAATAATAGACCCATTGTTTTTTTTACTCGTGTCTTCTCTGACAAAATAGGAGTAGCAGCAGTGCCACTCAATAGTAATGGGCAATGGAGCTTAGAAATAAGAGCCGCAAGAAATGCAAAAGGTACAACGGAATCAGTGAAAATAAGGTTTTACATATTTAGTAATTTTGTCCCTAAAGATGTAAGTTCAGACTGGGGTATTCAATACTTTAATGCGAAAGGAGAGCTAACTTGGACTGGAGACATGATACCTTTAGAAGTTTATTCTGGAGTAGCTCCTAACGATAGTAATTACAAGGTTGATGTAGGATTTACTTGTGCAGTTGCGCCTTATTTTTCTGCATCCTACACAGCAGGATTTATCCCCGGTAAACCCCCAGTCTATATATGGATTACTAACGCCTGGAAGGCGTATGGAAATGTTATATCATCATACATAGTTGACAATATTAATTCATCTAGCTCAGGTTATGATCAATTTTACTCTAACAATTACTACTATATAAAAGCTAGTAATTACGATTACTAATGTCTTTTTTATCAAAAACAACAGTTAAATTAACAAATTTTTTTGGTTTGTTTTTTTCAAATCTTTGTTTGTATAAAGCTTTTTTCACAGCCTGATCAAACATAAATGCTGGTTTAGATTCTAAAATCTTTATGTTCTCAACTGAGCCATTTTCGTCAATATCGTAAACAACCTTAACATATCCATTCTGGTTTAAATGCCATGCTCTATCTGGGTAGTCAACTTCAATGGCAGTGCAAAAAGAGTGGTATAAATACGCTATTAACAAGATCAAAACTGATTTCATAGACTTTCCTTTTTCTAAATATATTTGGATATGTAACATGATATACAACACAGGCACAATTACAACCGCGTCAGGGTCTTCTGTTGTCAAAGGCACAGGCACGAAATGGAATAGTAATAATCCACTCGTATCACCAGGCATGTTAATGCTGATTAAAAACGGCGATATAAACTATCCTTACATGATATTGGCAGTTAATAGTGACACTGAATTAACGTTAGCAGATAAGCCGACTTTTAGCGCAACAGATACCACTTACAGCATTAATCTCACTGAACCCAATAATAATTCTGATGCGGCAAGAGCACTAGTTGCAGCTAACACTTACATCCTTTACTTTCTGCAAAACATGGATACCTGGATGGGGGACAACGGTGTCGTTGAAATAACGTTACCGAGCGGTAAAACAGTCAAGTTAGAGTCGATTAAAGCACTACAAGAGTTAGTAGAAGGAAAAGCTGATGCGAGTAGTGTTGAAGAGATAAAACAGCAGTAGAAGGAAAAGCTGATGCGAGTAGTGTTGAAGAGATAAAACAGCAGTAGAAGGAAAAGCTGATGCGAGTAGTGTTGAAGAGATAAAACAGCAGTAGAAGGAAAAGCTGATGCGAGTAGTGTTACTGAAATTAGCGAAAACTTAGATAAAAAGTATGATAAAACTGGCGGTCAGATAACCGGCGATGTGCAATTAAACACAGGAAAAATAAAAGCAAAGAATGCAAACAATGTTACTGATCATGTTTTTCAAGATAAGAACGGTACATTGATGCATGTCGGAGATTTTGGCATCGGTATTGTTAATCCAGCCTCCCTTAAAGATATAAATGTAACACTTGAAGCAGGATTTTATAGTGCTAATGGAAATGCTACTGGTGTACCGAGTGGCGCAGGCGGAACAAATTTCATACAGTCCAATGGTGATAATTATTGTTTTCAAATAGGAAAGGAAAATTTAACTAATGACTTGAAGTTGCGCATTAAGAAAAAAAACGTATGGTCTGCATGGGTAAATATTTTAACTAAAGCAAATACAACATTTGATGCAAATGGGTTTTTAAAAAGAGCATCGCCAATAGTCAAAATCCATCCATCCGGAAGCTTTGAAACTAACGAAGAATCAGCAGGAGTCAATGTCCAGCGAACTGGATTAGGAGTCTATTTCATCTCAGGTGTTATGGGCTATAACTCGGATGGTGGATGGGGTACAAACTCCGGCGCATCAGTACCTAAAAATAATAATGGTTTGGAGCTTATTTATATTAAAGATAAAATCCTACCTGACGGTAATATTGAAATACAAACATTCCACCGTCAGCACAGTCATTTGCCAGAAGATTTTCAGAATTGGCGAGTTAAAGAAATTATTAACGAAAACCAGTTTATTACGCTGACGGTGAACAAGTTGATATTCCACCTTCAACATGGCTAGATATCCGTGTAGAAATGCCCGTTGATTCAATCTGGAATCGGCAGCATGCGCAAAACTAATAGCCCCATGACAGGGGCATCCTATTAGCAGCGTTGGAGGAAATGGGTCAATTCCGCTTTATGCCAGTTTGATAGCGCCCCATTAAGCATTAGCTGGTTATCCTGTGTAGTCTGAGATAGTAAATTTTCAATCTCAGTGATAACTCTATCTGCATTTTCACGTTTGCGAATAATACGTTTAATTGCTAACTTCTCTGCATCGGCTATTACATCTTGAAGCGCTTCCGTGACATGCCAGATACGTTCACACTCTGTAGCTATAGAAGGGACCAGTCTGACTTCCATTGGATAAGGTGAGGGAATGCCGGTGACTTCTCTCAATGCATACCAGATAGCATTATTCCATGCTTGTTTGAAACGAAAGTTTTGTGTCATCAGTGCAATGATACGGGCGAGATTTTGGGTATCTTTGCTGCTGAACTTTTCGTGAGCTTCGGGTTGGTATTTTGGGTGCTCATATTTACCCGTTTTGCGGATTGATGGAAGGACTTCATTTGTTACCCATTTTTTAAAAAGCTTAGCTTCTGGCTTACGGCTACGCAGTATAGATGAATATAGTCCAGACTCATTGATTATTAACATTTCTTGATGACCTCCAAGGGTGGGCACAATATGCCTATCCTTTTCGTCATCATCTAAGTTACGTACCATATCCTTTGCTGAAAGATAATTAAGGGAATTTGAAATATCAGATGCAACAAACCAAGGTTGATCGTTTATCAATAAAACACGAACATTGTTATTATGAAAATTAAATAAAACAGGACCGAAATTTTTCATTATTTTGACTCCTAAGCTTTATGGAGCCTACCAAAATCGCTGTCAAACGATGGGCGGTAGACCGTACGCGGGTTGACAGACCGGAGCTTAGGGATCCGGCAGAGATTATACTCTCCCACGCACGATCCACCATAATTGAGCATAAAAAAACGCCTCTTAATGGCGTCGTGCGCCTAAGCTTTTGGGCTGTCAAACCCGACATCTGATTTTGCAGATGCACACAAACTATAGCGCATGATTTCTTCTTTCGTCAATGGGTATTTTGTATTCGTAGTTAAACGAATGGTTAGGGTGTTTTTGGAATTGAAAATGAGTGTGAATTTAGACTGAGATTTTAGCCGAAATGAGCTAAAATTAGAACTCACTATAAGCCGTAACTAATTGATTTATAGTGAGTGAAATCGTTTGTTTTCGCGTGTAAATGCGTATATTAAATGAGCTATATTTTTATAAATGATTGATATTTATGGTTTTTTGTATTTAAAGTCATCTAATGCGCCTTTAGCCCGTAGCTCATTTGATCTGAAACCATTTTGTAGCCGAACAGATGGTGGTGAAATGCCTTCATTTGAAGTAACAATTGACTGTAATGTACCCTATCGCACTGGTTATCAGGTTATTTTAGGTGTATGGACAATTTACGATACCGGAAATGCATTTTACCAAGTGATAGATGCTAATATGAAACCTTAGTTATTTTTTACAAAAAACTAAATATCATCATATTTAATGACAGTATTAATTATGTTGGAGGCAAGTGAAAATTTGCCTCCATGTTATTTTCTGTTACGAGTATCAGAGAATTTTTTTTTATTTTTATAAAATAATTTATTTTGGCTAGATAAATAAAATTTGACAAAAAGTTATTTGATTTTATATATCACAGAATCAATTTATTCACTATATTCGACGACTATTAAGTTCGTGTTATTTTTAATAAAAATAATTATTGCTTCAGGGAATAGAAGAGAAATGAAAAAAATATTAATTGCTGCTGTTGTTGTCACCATTTTTACCAATATAACTGTTTATGCTGCAGATAAAAATACTCTATCACTGGATTATGCGCAAAGTCATTTGCAATTTAAAGATGAAGAATTTAAAGATAGACCAAAAGGTATTAATATTAAATATCGTCATGAAATTGATAATCATTGGGGCTTTATAGGTTCATTGACTTATACCCATCAAGAAGATTATTTAAAACGAAATAATATTACGCTCGCTGATGTAGATATGTTTTATTCTTCATTGAATTTTGGTCCAAGCTATCGTTTTAATAAAAATATTAGCATCTATGGGTTAGTTGGTGCAGCTCGTGCTAGAATTGAGGCAAAATCACCCCAAATTTCTACTTTTAAAGATACGGAAACTGAATTAGTTTACGGGGTTGGTCTACAAATTAATCCGGTAAAAAACATCGCTATTGATGTTGCTTATGAATACAGCAAATTATCTTTTGAACATTCTAATTTAAGAGATATCAAATTCGGTACCTGGATGCTTGGTGTTGGTTACCGGTTCTAATTTGGAATCTAGTTAGCAAAACAAAAACTCACTATAAGTTATCCCCAAATGATTTATAGTGAGAAAGTGTGCTTTACGATTGATTTAACTCATTAATAGATTAGTTTTTTATTTTTATAAATAAACTTAATACAAATAAAACACTTGCGCAGATCACAACCGAAGGACCAGCTGGTGTATCGTAATAGGCAGACAATCCCAATCCTGCTGTCACAGCAAACATACCGATAATTATAGCGGCTACTGCCATTTGCTCTGGTGTTTTGGCAAATCGTCTGCCAGTAGCGGCAGGAATAATTAATAATGATGTAATAATTAAAGCGCCAACGAATTTCATGGCAATACCTATGGTAAGGGCTGTAACCAGCATTAATAGTACTTTAAGCTGCTGTATTTTTACTCCATCAACAAAAGCTAAATCCTGATTAACCGTTATTGACAGTAAATTACGCCATTGCCAGATAATAATTGAGCATACAATAGCAACACCTATCGCAATTGAAAAAATATCTTCCGTGGTTACCGATAACAAATCACCAAATAAATATGCCATCAAATCCATACGCACATTGGCCATTAAACTAACGACTACTAATCCAAGTGACAGGGAACTATGTGCCATTATGCCTAATAGGGTATCAATTGCCAGTTGTGGCCGCTTTTCTAGCCAGGCTAATAAGATGGCAAGAATAAGCGTGATAGCAATAACAGCATAAAACAGATTTACATTGAGTAATAAGCCAAACGCAATACCCAGTAATGAAGCATGAGCGAGAGTGTCACCAAAATATGACATACGCCGCCAGACAACAAAAGAGCCAAGTGGTCCTGCGGCAATGGCCAACAACATACCGGCTAACCAACCCGGTAGTAATAGTTCAATCATGATGACAGCTCCCTGTAGGTTTATCATCAATATCATTATCTAAATCGCATTGATGATTATGATGATGATGGCGATAGATACCTATTTGTTCTACTCCACGATGGCCAAACATGGCAATAAATTCGGGATCTAAAGCCACATCCTCAGGTCGACCAGAACAGCATATTTGTTTATTAATACAGAATACCTTGTCAGTTTTTGCCATTACTAGATGGAGATCATGTGAGATCATAAAAATCGCACAATTTAATTCAGTGCGAATATCATCAATCAGATTATATAAAGAGACTTGACCATTGATGTCTACGCCTTGCGTAGGTTCATCTAAAACCAGTAATTGTGGTTGATTAAGTAGGGCACGAGCAAGGAGAACACGTTGAGTTTCACCACCTGATAATTTTTGCATTTGTTGTTCGATAAGATGATCGGCACCGACACGGATTAAAGCAGGAATAATATAAGTGGTTTTTACCCCCGGTTTTAATGTCATGAAACGTTTAACTGTCAATGGCATCGTGCTATCTAGTGACAATTTTTGCGGTACATAACCAATGCGTAATTTAGCCTGGTAAATTATTTCTCCTTCGCTGGGAGTAATTAGGCCGAGGACTACTTTTGCCAGCGTAGATTTACCAGCACCATTTGGCCCCAATAATGTTAATATTTCTCCCGTATGTAAATCAAAGGAGATGTTTTCGACAATTTGGTGTGTACCAAAACTCACAGCAATATTTTTTAGGCTTAATAGCGTTTGCATGATAAATAATTCTTGCAGGATGGTTAAAATGTTATAATATAACATTATCAAAATTAGTCTATGGAAACTATCCTATGTTACACAAAACAAAAAAAATTGTTCAAAAAATTATGGGAAAAAAACGCATTCTTGCTGGACTGTTACTCAGTTTCTTATCTACTGCTCATGCTGATGTTGTTACTTCAATTCGTCCGTTAGGTTTTATTGCCGCAGCGATTACCGATGGTGTCACTAATGTAAAAATATTATTGCCTGATGGTGCTTCACCCCATGATTACTCCTTAAAACCCTCCGATCTGGCAAAGATCAAAACCGCCGATCTTTTTATTTGGGTGGGATCAGACATGGAAACTTTTTTAGAGAAACCATTAGCACAGTTACCCATTCAAAAACGGATCGCATTAACCAATGATCCGGCTATTAAAGCACTTTTGTTGAAAAGTAGTGATGAAACTACACCGGCAAATAATAAAAACGCTCATGGTCACCATCATGATGCACTTCATAACCATCATTCACATGGTGAGTATAATATGCACATCTGGTTGTCACCACAGATTGCGCGGATTACCGCTAACATTATTCACCATCATTTAGTGGCTTTATATCCTAAGTATAAAAAACAGTTGGACGTAAACCTTCGTAAATTCGATGAGAAATTGACGCAAACTGATAAAAATATTGCTAAGATGTTACAGTCGGTTGGAGATAAGCGATATTTTGTTTTTCATGATGCCTATGGTTACTTTGAAAAGCGCTATCATTTAGCCTCATTAGGTTATTTTACTATTAATCCTATCATTCAGCCGGGCGCCCAAAGACTATATCAAATAAGAACAATGTTGGCTCAGAAAAAAGCAGTTTGTGTTTTTGCTGAACCACAATTCAGGCCAGCGGTGATTAAAGCTGTTATAAAAGATACCGATGTACGAATGGGGACATTAGATCCATTAGGGAGTGGCATCGGATTAAATAAGGATAGCTATGTAGAATTTTTAACAGCGTTATCTAATCAATTTAAGAGCTGCCTGGATAAAAACTAGAAGGAATGTAATACGTGCAGCAGATGGCGAAGACTATCGTTCAGGTATATGGCAATTTGCCTAAACCGCATAAAATTATGCTAGGCACATTGACCATAGCAACCTTGGCTGTCGCAATTTGGCGGCCAGTTGTTATTCAGCCCGATGATAAAGATGAAAATGTCTCACAAGAATCGCCAATAAAACCGGGTATAATTCTTGGTAATAAAGATAATAGTGAAACTAATAGCAGCCAGGTCGATAACTCAGATACTGATGATATTATTACCGATAGCAGCGAACAGTTACCTGATGAAGGGGTAACTGATGAGAAAGGGGCTGATACACCCGATGAGCATGTTGTTTCAAACGGTGATAATCTGACTAGTATTTTAACTCAGTATGGTTTAGATGCTGGTGATGTTGCGGCACTTTCTAATCAACACCGAGCTTTACGTAATTTGCAAATAGGGCAGACGTTAAGCTGGGAATTAAATAAAGATGGCGAATTACAGACACTTACATGGATTATTTCGCAGCGTGAAACACACGTCTATACTCGTCAAGGTAGCTCTAGTACTTTTAATGAAGAGAAACAAATTCGTCAAGGCGTTTGGGCTGATAAGATTATCCAAGGTAAAATAAACGGTAATTTTACCTCCAGTGCAGTTAATGCAGGCTTAACTTATAACGAAGCGCGTGGAGTGTCTAAAGCACTACAATGGCAGATTGATTTACGTAAACTAAAGTCTGGCGATAAGTTTTCAGTCTTACTAAGTCGCGAAATGCTTGATGGGCACAGTGAACAAAGTCGCTTGTTGGGTGTTCATTTATTAACTAATGGTAAGAATTACTATGCTTTTCGAGCTGAAAATGGTCGTTATTATGATAGTGAAGCTAATGGCCTAGAGCGAGGTTTCCTACGTTATCCTACCGCTAAAACTTTTAGAGTCTCTTCTCCTTTTAGCTTGCGTCGTGTCAATCCAGTAACAGGACGTCCTGCTCCTCATCAGGGCGTAGATTTTTCTATGCCTGTTGGGACACCGATCCTAGCGGTTGGTGATGGTGAAGTTATTGTGGCGAAATATAGTGGAGCGGCCGGTAATTTTATTGCAATTCGCCATGGGCGTCAGTATACCACTCGTTATATGCATCTATGTAAATTATTGGTTAAACCAGGTCAGAAAGTCAAAAGAGGTGAACGCATTGCATTATCTGGCAATACTGGACGTACTACCGGACCCCATCTTCATTATGAATTATGGTTTAATCAGCGCGCAGTTAATCCATTAACGGCTAATTTACCTCACTCAGGTGGTTTAGCAGGGAAAGATCGCCAACTTTTTCTGGCATCGGTTAAAGAGAATAAATCGAAACTGGCAACCAATTAATCTAATTTTGTGAGTTAATTAGGTTGTGAAATGATATTTTATTTACTGCCGTAATTATTTTTCTATAAATCACAAGGTTAATATTATAATGTGTCTTAGACTTTAGATTTTTATACGTTGTATTTGAGTGTACTAATGAATAAAGAACAGGATACAGATAGTAAACTTGGTTATATTCCTACCTTTCATCGTATTTACCTACATCCCAAATATTGGGGGATGTGGGTGGGTGCGCTGCTATTAGCAATTACTGCTTATTTACCTCTTAAGATACGCGATCCATTACTGGCAAAAATAGGCAAGTTAATTGGTAGATTAGCAACAGGCTCCCGTAGGCGGGCAAAAATTAACTTACTCTATTGTTTTCCTGAATTGACAGAGCACCAAAGAGAAAAATATATTGATGAAATGTTTGCTGTGGCGCCGCAAGCGTTTGCTATATTGGCCGAATTAGTTTTACGCGGTGTAGATAAAACTTTATCGCGAACGCATTGGCATAATATGCAAATTATTGAACGACTGAAAGAACAACAGCGTAATATCATTTTTATGGTACCTCATGGTTGGGCGGTTGATATACCAGCCATGTTATTAGCAACTCAAGGTCAAAAAATGGCGGCCATGTTTCATCATCAAAATGATCCAGTGGCCGATTATTTATGGAATAAAGCACGTCATCATTTTGGTGGTCGTTTGCACTCTCGCGAAGCAGGTATCAAACCGTTTATTGCTAGTGTTAGGCAAGGTTATTGGGGATTTTATTTACCTGATCAAGATCATGGTAAAGAACATAGTGAATTTGTTGATTTTTTCGCAACTTATAAAGCAACTTTACCGGCATTAGGGCGGTTGAAGAAGGTATGCCAAGCAGAGATTGTGCCGTTATTTCCGGTTTATGATTATAAAACTCATCAATTACATATTTATATCCGTCAACCAATGGTCGATATTGCCGGGCAGAGTAATCACTATATTGCCAGGCGCATGAACGAAGAGTTGGAATATTTAGTTAAACCTTATCTAGCGCAATATACCTGGATATTAAAATTATTAAAAACACGTAAAGCCGATGAAATAGAGCCATATTGTCGCGATGATCTTTATCGATAAAGATACCGCTTGATAAACTATCAAGCGGTTAAATTGTTGCTGTTTTAGTAAGTTAATTTCGTTATCTTTATATTTTTATCCTGCTAACCTAATGGCGAATAGGTCGGTTAAAAACTGATTTCGCCTTTAGTTACGCTAAGCCTTTCATTATAATAATTAACCAGACGTTTAATAGAAATATATCTACCCGATGGATGTGATGTATTAGTGTTTTTATATGCCATCATGCTAGCTTCATTGATAATATGATCCACATTAACATTCATAATATTATGCGTGCGATTGAACCTCGATTATGTAAACTTAAACTCTGACCATTAAAAAAGTCAATTTATTAACGTAAATCTGACTGCCTTTGCCGATGGTAAATTTTATTACTATTTTTTCGCCAGGCTTGATCCCTTTACCAGTAAAATCAAGATAGTGATAATTTCAGATAATAAAAACCCCGTATATATAACGGGGGTTAAATATATTAACAGCATATAATTATTCGACTTTTAATATTCGGCAGGTATTGGTACTTCCAATCTGACCCATTTGATCGCCTTGTGTGACTAAAACTAAATCAGCGGATTGAATATAATTTTTTTCCCGCAAACATTGGATGGCATTTTTTACAGCATTAATTGTATTAGTATCCTTATTACAATAAATTGGTGTTACGCCACGGTAAAGTGCACACTGATTTAATGTTTTTTCATGATAAGAGATAGAAAAAATCGGTAAACCTGAGCTGATCCGAGACATCATACAAGCAGTACGACCTGATTCTGTCATGGCAATAATTGCTTTTACCCCTTTTAAATGATTGGCTGCATACATAGCTGACATAGCAATTGCTTCTTCTATGCTGTCAAATAGATCATCGAGGTGATGTTTGGCAATATTGATACCAGCCATTTTTTCTGCGCCAAGGCAAACTCGAGCCATGGCTTCAACGGTTTCAGCTGGATATTGGCCTGCTGCTGTCTCGGCAGATAGCATAACTGCGTCAGTGCCATCCAGCACAGCATTAGCAACGTCCATCACTTCAGCTCGAGTTGGCATCGGATTTGTGATCATTGATTCCATCATTTGCGTAGCAGTGATGGCGATACGGTTTAGTTGACGTGCTCGGCGTATCAGTTTCTTTTGTACACCGACCAATTCCGGATCACCAATCTCAACGCCCAAATCGCCTCGAGCAACCATCACCACATCTGAGGCTAAAATAATTTCGTCGATAACTTTGTCACTGGCAACCGTTTCAGCTCGCTCTATTTTAGCGACAATTTGACAATCACAACCGGCTTCTTGAGCCAGGCGACGAGCATAGTTTAGATCTTCAGCGCAGCGGGGGAAAGAAACCGCTAAATAATCGACACCGATCTGCGATGCGGTTAAGATATCGGCTTTATCTTTTTCTGTTAATGCCTCTGCAGATAGGCCTCCACCGAGTTTATTGATCCCTTTATTATTTGAGAGTTGTCCACCAACCGTCACTTCGGTTAGAATTTGCTGATCCTTTACCGTAAGTACTTTTAATTGAACACGTCCATCATCAAGTAACAGAATATCGCCTGATGCCACATCATTGGGTAAACCTTGATAGTCAATGCCGACTTTTTCTTGATTACCTTCACCTTTGGCTAAATTGGCATCTAAGATAAATTTGTCGCTGATATGAAGGAAAATTTTTCCTTCTTTAAATGTTGAAACGCGAATTTTAGGTCCTTGCAAATCACCAAGAATAGCGACATGTTGTGCTAACGATTTTGCAAGTTCACGTACTTTTTTTGCCCGTTGTAAGTGATCTGCCGGTGAACCATGAGAAAAGTTTAGACGTACAACGTTTGCACCGGCTTTAATCACTTTTTCCAAATTATTATCACGATCAGTTGCAGGACCGAGAGTAGTAACAATTTTTGTTCTTCTAAGTCGTCTCAACATTTATAACTCCGTTGACTTATTAAAATTGGTGTTGGTTGATAGGTTATTACATAGAAATGAAATCAATCCCTTTATTAAAGTGTGCTGTTGTATCATTTAAATGCCTTAGATAGAGAGAATATTTTTTTGTAATAAAACGAACAAATTTATAGTTTGCTGATATTGATCTGCTTTGCTAAATGTAAATAGCACTAGAGTTTATCAGGACATGTATCATGTAATATATCTTTACGCGCTTTAGGTTATCGCTAAAATTTTCCCCACGATGGAATTAGAAGTGGTAATAGCAATGACGACAGCATCATTGTCTTTAGCAAGTTTAACTAGTTCAATCAAGTTGTTAGTATGTCCAGTATGAGAAATGAAAATCACAACTTCGCTATCTCGAAAATTGATACAATATAGGCGTTGTATTATGACATTATCGAAATAGATCACTGTAATATTAAAAGGTAAAAATTTACCCATCTTGTCATGAGCAACTGCTACTAAGCAACCTAAACCAAAGAAAACCATTTTTTTTGCATGGGTGAATAGAGCTATAGCACGATTAATGCTTGAGGTATTTAGGTTATCTTTTAAAATACCTAATTCAATGATGACTGATTCAGCGATTTTTTGCCTAAAGGGAATGTAAGTATCATCTGGATCAAGCAGACGGCTAACATAAGATGTTCTATTGATAAGGTTTTGTGCTAATCGTAATCTAAAATCAGGAAAACCTTTAGTTTCCATTCTACAGCAAAAACGGTTTACAGCAGGGTTGCTCACATTAGTCAATTTAGTTAGGGTTGCAATACTGAGGTGAATAGCTTTTTGCGGGCTTGTAGGTATTGAATTGGCAACTTTCTTTTCTAATTTTCTGAGATATTCAAAGCTATTATTTATTGGTTCTAATATGTTCATACGGAAAGCGACCTGTTTTACTAATATTGCAAAAAAGTGGCGTCTTGTTACTTAAGTCAAAATATACTACGCGTTGTTTGGTCAGTAATGAAAAAAAGAAAGTTATTAACTGGATTTTATTAAAAATATGACGGGCGTCTAATTTACTTGGCATTTTAGTTTAATAAATATGAAAAAGTAAAAATTATATATAACTAATCAAATTTATTGCGAATTATTTTTTGAGCAAAATAAAATATCGTGGTTTTGTTTACCTGATCGAGTCAAAAAGGTACATTAATTTTCTCGATTGAAGTTATCACAGCACTATAAAATTGGTGTTTAAGGAGAATTCTTTACCATGGCGATTAATAAAGCTGTTCAGGCATGTAATTTAATTATTTTCGGCGCAAAAGGAGATTTGGCTCGCCGCAAATTATTGCCTTCCCTTTATCAATTGGAAAAAACGGGTTATATCCATCCTAATACACGTATTATAGGTATTGGCCGAGCTGAATGGGATGCTGCTGCCTATATAAAGGAAGTTAGAGAAGCGTTAGAAACTTTTTTAAATGAGAAAATCGAGCTTGGTTTATGGCAAAAATTAAGTGAACGTCTTGATTTCTTTAATTTAGATGTTGAGGATTTGAACAAATTTAATTCACTAGCAAAATATCTTAAGGGCGATCACAAACCAGCTATCTATTATTTTGCTATGCCCCCAACAACTTTTGGTGCTGTTTGCCATGGTCTAGGACATGCTGGCCTTAATAAAAAACCCAATCGGGTGGTCATGGAAAAACCTTTAGGTAGTGATCTTGCCTCTTCCCAACAAATAAATAATGAAGTTGCTAAATATTTTAAAGAGAGTCAAATTTATCGTATTGATCACTATTTAGGTAAAGAAACAGTGCTCAATTTATTAGCATTACGTTTTGCCAACTCTTTATTTATCAATAATTGGGATTATCGCGCGATTGATCATGTACAGATCACCGTTGCTGAGGAGGTTGGTATTGAAGGCCGTTGGGGTTATTTTGACCAGGCTGGGCAGATGCGTGACATGGTTCAAAATCATTTATTACAAATCCTGACGATGATTGCTATGTCACCGCCTGCGGAATTAACTGCAGATCGTATACGGGATGAGAAAGTTAAAGTATTGCGTTCATTACGACGCATTGATTATAGTAATGTGCGTGAAAAAACCGTACGAGGTCAATATACATCAGGTTCTGTTCAAGGCAAAAAAGTGGTCGGCTATCTTGCAGAGGAAGGCGCAAATACATCAAGTAAAACCGAAACTTTTGTGGCCATTCGGGTTGATATTGATGATTGGCGGTGGGCGGGTGTACCATTTTATTTAAGAACAGGCAAACGGTTAGCGGCAAAATGTTCTGAAGTGGTGGTTTATTTTAAAAAACCGGCGTTAAATATTTTTTCTGATTCTTATCAGGATCTACCACAAAATAAATTAACTATTCGGTTACAGCCTGATGAAGGAATAGATATAGAAATTTTAAATAAAGCGCCGGGACTTGAGCATAAACATCATTTACAGACGACAAAATTAGATCTGAGTTTTTCTGAAACTTTTAATCAAATCCACTTGGCTGATGCATATGAACGCTTATTACTAGAAGCTATGCGGGGCATTCAAGCACTGTTTGTCCGTAGAGATGAAGTAGAAGAAGCATGGAAATGGGTAGATTCTATTATGGAGGCTTGGGCAAAGGATAATCAACCGCCTAAACCCTATCAAGCTGGTACCTGGGGGCCGGATGCTTCTGATGTGATGATCACCAAAGATGATCGCTCATGGAATGCGTTTGAATAGTTTTTATCTATTTGTAGGGTAATATGCTGAGGTTTATTACCCTTACAGTGGTAGGATTTTTGCATTTTAGCTGGAATTTATTATAATTATTTGAGTAAATACAATGGTTATGATATAAATAGCTTAGTATTTATTCTATCAATAGTGAGGATTCATAGTATATCATACGGATGGGCCGTGTGATGCATGAATAAAATATTATGTCTAGCGCCAAAAGCGTCAAAAATCAACGTAGTAGCTATCATCTTTTCTTATCAAATATATCCATTATTTCTAGTGAACATCACTGGTGTGGTGCTTTGTAGCGTCTCCTGTCGCTAATCGGTTTTATCGATAATTGGTTTTTAATTTAAATCATCACTTAGTTATTGGCAACTTAGGTATTTATCTATTGCTTTGATGATTGCCAATAAAAGGAGAATATAATGATTTATTGGATATTTTTAGCATTAGCTATTGTCACAGAAGTTATTGGTACTTTATCAATGAAACATTCCAGCGTCAGCGGTGATCTGACTGGTTTATTGGTAATGTATTTTATGATTGCGTCATCTTATATATTACTGGCGATGGCGGTAAAAAAGGTTGCTCTTGGAGTGGCTTATGCTCTTTGGGAAGGTATTGGAGTAATTTTTATAACAGCATTTAGTGTTCTGTTATTTAATGAATCATTATCGCCAATGAAAATTATTGGATTAGCGTTACTTATTGTGGGGATAGCGCTTATAAAATCAGGTACAAAAAAAGCAAGTTCATTACAGGCGATTAAGCAGGAAAAAAAAATTACGCCAAAAATGCCATTAAATAGAATGACTAAAGTCGTAAAGGAGGCATAACATGTTAGCAGAATATCAATGGTGGCATGGTGCCTTTCTGTTTCTAGCCGTTATTTTAGAAATAGTAGCTAATATTTTTTTAAAGTTTTCAAATGGATTCAAGCGACTTTGGATTGGCGTCTTATCTTTAATTGCCGTTTTGGGTGCCTTTAGTGCATTAGCTGTAGCGGTAAATGGAATTGAACTTTCCATTGCTTATGCACTTTGGGGAGCTTTTGGTGTGGTAGCTACGGTTGCCGCTGGTTGGATCTTATTTAATCAACGGTTAAATTACAAAGGTTGGGGCGGTATTATTCTATTAATCACCGGCATGGTCGTTATCAAACTGGCATAATCTTATTTCATTTGCTAGGACATAGGACAGAATACGGTTTAGTGATAGCTGATAAATGTAGAGGATTTATTTTTACCGCTGTCTACATATTGGCCATTTATAACAATAAATAACCCTGCTATTGCGGGGTTATTTTTATTAGTTAAAACTCTATAGATACAATTTAGTATTGAAATTTATCTGCGAGAAGATAATAGCAGACTAATTTTTTACGCAGGTTTAACAAGTTGTTTTCTATTCTGTCAGATTTTGATTGCCCTTATGATTTCAATTATTTAGAGATTTAATAAATTTTAGTTATTTATTCTCAATCTTTTAATTAAAATATTTTCTATTCTTGAATGGATAACAAATCTAATTGTTATTTATTATGCTTATTTGGCAACTATCTTCTTTGTTATTATTATAATTTCTTATTATATTAATTATTATTTCAATGTTATTATAATATTATATTTATCATTATATGTTATTTTAATTTGTTATTTGTTTGAATTATATATAAATAATAATATGATTTTATTATAATATTTAATATTGTTTTGAAAATTTTTTATAACTTAGATTGGTTCTTTTTTTATTTATATTATTTAAATATAAGCAATAATATGTTTTATAACTCTTTATTTATAATATAATCAATGTGTGAGTTCAATAATAGAATAGGCTAATATAAAAGGTTTAAATTATTTTTACTCATGTATGCAATTACTAATAAATAAATTTTAAATAGGATTTTATCGATGGAAAAAATATATATACAAGAAAAAGAAATTAGTAATAATAGTTTTAAACACTATAATGTAGGTATGGCAGTTTATGATTATGCATTAAATATTTGGCAAGGATTTCGCGTAAAAATACATAGAGATGGAAGTGTGACGCCTGGACACGATTTTATTGCGCAACCTAAAAAAGATACCAGTGCAACCGTACTTCATACATTCACTATTGAAGACAGTAAAGTGGCATCTTTTAGTTTTTCTATCAGTACAGAATATAATCCAAATGGTAATGACTTAATTACCGGCAGCTACACATCTGTTAAAAATAAAGATTCAGATAAAGTTGAAATTATTGATTTCAAATACGATACCAATAGTGGACTTAAACTGGTTTTAGAACCACTGTTTGAAGGTAGTGATCAAGATCCTAACTGGGATTTTTTAATGACAATAACTGCATGCTAAAGCATATAATCTAATATTAATAAATAATAATATTTTACTATTATAACAATATAAGATACCAATCAGTATCATAATTAATCCTGACCATCTTAACCTCCAAAGGGTACTCCCACCGACATAAGGTGGGAGGGGAATTTGGTCGGGCTTGAAAAGCCCGAAGAATGATCAGCCACGCTGATTTTGAATGTATTGCTTAACAACTTCCAGCGGTGCTCCCCCGCACGAACCTGCAAAGTATGATCGAGACCACAACACTGGCTTGCCGTAAGCCCCACGCAAGTCTAGAAACTCATTACGCAGACGACGAGACGTTACCGCTTTCAGCGAGTTTACTAGTACTGACAACTGCACTGTGGGCGGGTACTCGATCAGCATATGAACGTGATCGGACTCTCCGTTACTTTCCTTTAAATCAGCCCCAAAGTCGCGACACACTTCACCTGCATACTGATGAAATGCTTTGTAGTGCAAGCCACTGAGTACTTTCTTTCGGTACTTAGTCACAAAGACAAGGTGAACATGTAAAAGAAACGCTGAATGTCTTGAACGGTTGATTTTATATTTTTGCATTGAAATTAACCGGATATACGGTAAGATAGTGAGATAATTTACTACACACTGAGTAATAATGCTAATTCTAAAAGCCTACAAATTCAGACTCGAACCAACCGAAAAACAGTCGCAACGTTTGCGGCAGTTGTGCGGATGCGCTCGTTTTATCTGGAATTACGGGCTAGCAGAGACGCAACGCATTATTGAATCCGGCGGTAAACTACCGTCAGCGTTTGAACTAAATCGGATGCTCACAGAATGGAAAAAAAAGCCGGAACATTCCTTTTGCAAGAAGCCTACACGGATAATCTTCAGCAGAAACTCAAAGATCTGCACGGGGCATGGAAACGCTGCTTTGATAAAAAACTGGCAGCAAAAGCTCCTGTATTTAAAAGGAAAAAATGACGGGCGTGATTCAGTTCGTTTTGTTAATTTTGATAAATATTGTCAGCTCGATAATGGCAGAGTGAGATTACCGTCAGGTTTGGTATGGGTAAAGTTCCGGCAGTCGCAAAAGCTGTACGGTAAGATTAAAAACGCAACCGTTAGCCAACATGCGGGACACTGGTATATATCGTTTCAGGTCGAACTGGAAATGGACATTCAGCCTCATTCGTCAGCAACAATGATTGGTTTGGATGCAGGTGTAACCAGACTCGCCACGCTGTCAGACGGCACAGTGTTTGAACCTGTAAACAGTTTTAAAACCAACCAAAAAAAGCTGGCGAAATTCCAGCGTCAGTTAAGCTGTAAAGTTAAATTCAGCAATAACTGGAAAAACAGAAGCGAAAAATCCAACGTCTCCACTCGCATATAACCAATATCCGCAAAGACTACCTTCACAAAGTCACCAGTGAAATCAGCAAAAACCACGCGATGATCGTCATTGAGGACTTAAAGGTCAGTAACATGTCGAAATCGGCAAAAGGTACACAAGAGCAGCACGGACGGAATGTCAGGGCAAAATCAGGACTTAACCGTTCGATACTGGATCAGGGTTGGTATGAAATGCGCCGTCAGCTTGAGTACAAGCAGCTATGGCGCGGTGGTCAGGTATTAGCTGTGCCTCCGGCATATACAAGTCAACGGTGTGCATGTTGTGGTCATACAGCGAAAGAAAATCGTCAATCACAAAGTAGATTCGAGTGCCTTGAGTGCGGGTATACAGAGAACGCAGATATCAACGGAGCTCGTAACATTTTAGCGGCAGGACATGCCGTGTTAGCCTGTGAAGTGAACGGTGCAGTAATGCCGTCAGCAGCAGGAACCAGGCTTCTGAGCGATCAGATAGTCTCCGACTAACGGGAATCCCCCTCCTGAGTCACGAAGTGTGAAGGTGGGGGAGGATGTCAAAAAGTATAAATTTATTATAATGGTCAGGGTTTTTATTTTATTTGTCATTTTTATAAATTATATCAGTGATGCTCCCTATTCCATATTCATTTAATACAATAAATCAGCTATACCGCTAACTTTATATAATCACCAATTGTTATGGCAAAAAATATTTTTTATTACTAAGTTTGAATTAAAAAATAATTGAAGATTATAAAAAATATTTGTCATCATGAGAATAACAATTGTCCAATAATAAATTGATTGCCAGCGAATATTTTATTCGAGGAAATAGTGTTATGACACCAATTAAAATAATTAGGCTATAATATGATTAAATGAAAAAATTATTCTATAAAATAAATAAAATTTTTGGATGGGAATTTTATGACGGATTAATAATTTTTTTGTTGTGAATTTTATGGGGATTTCTTTTAAAAACCTTAAAGCCAATATGTTAATGATAATATTTTTGGTAAAAAAATTTATTAATTAATATATAAAAATAATTTAATGTTTAAATAGGAAAACATATGAAATTAAAAAATTTTTTTATCATGAGCTTTATATTAACTGTATCTTCAAGTCTATGGGCTCATGGCTATATAAAATCGCCGGCAAGCCGAGCATATAAATGCGCACAGGGAATAAATAAAACATGTGGTGATATAAAATATGAACCGCATAGTGTAGAACAACGCTCCGGATTTCCTGATAAGGATTTCCCACAGGATGGTAAATTAGCCAGTGGGGGTATTAAACGATTTGGTAAACTAGATGAAGCGGGTGAAAACAGATGGCATAAAACTCAAATGCAAGTGGGAGACAATATTTTTTCTTGGCATCTTAACGCTCGACACAGTACAGCTAATTGGCGTTTTTATCTTACCAAGAATGGTTGGGATCCTAATGTACCATTGGCCCGTGCGGCATTTGATTTAAAACCTTTCTGTACCCAATATGATGGTGGCGCAATACCCAAAGCAGACGTTAGCATAATTTGTAAAGTGCCTGTTGATCGTATTGGTTATCATATCATTTATGGTGTTTGGCAGATTGCTGATACGCGTAATAGTTTCTATCAAGTGATAGATGCGATTTTTCCTGATAATGATAAGAAGCAACCTACCGAACCAGATATTAAAGAACCAACTGTAACGACAACCAGTCAACCAGGTGAACCGGTTGTGGCGGATACGACAGTAACTGGCACCAAGTCGCCAACCAAATCCGTGATCACGCAACCAACCGTAACGACAGCCAATCAACCGGATGAGCCGGTTGTGGCGGATACGACAGTAACTGGCACCAAGTCGCCAACCGGATCAGTAGTCACCCAACCGACCGTAGCGACAGCCAATCAACCGGGTGAACCGGTTGTGGCGGATACGGCAGTAACCGTAACGAAACCGACAACCGGATCGGTGGTCACGCAACCAACTGTAACGACAACTAATCAACCGGGTGAACCGGTTGTGGCGGATACGACAGTAACCGTAACGAAACCGTCAACCGGATCGGTAGTCACGCAACCAACTGTAACGACAGCCAATCAACCGGGTGAACCGGTTGTGGCGGACACGGCAGTAATCGGCACCAAGCCGGCAACCGGATTGGTAGTCACGCAACCAACTGTAACGACAGCCAATCAACCGGGTGAACCGGTTGTGGCGGACACGGCAGTAATCGGCACCAAGCCGGCAACCGGATCGGTAGTCACGCAACCAACTGTAACGACAGCCAATCAACCGGGTGAACCGGTTGTGGCGGACACGGCAGTAATCGGCACCAAGCCGGCAACCGGATCGGTAGTCACGCAACCAACTGTAACGACAGCCAATCAACCGGGTGAACCGGTTGAGGCGGATACGGCAGTAACTGGCACCAAGCCGGCAACCGGATCGGTGGTCACGCAACCAACCGTAACGACAGCCAATCAACCGGATGAGCCGGTTATCACGGATACGGCAGTAACTGGCACCAAGCCGGCAACCGGATCGGTGGTCACGCAACCAACCATAACGACAGCCAATCAACCGGGTGAACCGGTTGTGGCGGATACGACAGTAACTGGCACCAAGTCGCCAACCAAATCCGTGATCACGCAACCAACCGTAACGACAGCCAATCAACCGGATGAGCCGGTTATCACGGATACGGCAGTAACTGGCACCAAGCCGGCAACCGGATTGGTGGTCACGCAACCAACCGTAACGACAGCCAATCAACCGGGTGAACCGGTTGTGGCGGATACGACAGTAACTGGCACCAAGCCGGCAACCGGATCGGTAGTCATGCAACCAACCGTAACGACAGCCAATCAACCGGATGAGCCGGTTATCACGGATACGGCAGTAACTGGCACCAAACCGTCAACCGGATCGGTAGTTACACAGCCGACAGTAACGACAGCTAGTCAACCAACTGAAACAGTTATCCCACTAACAACTAGTTCAAATACTACACTAACAATTAGTTCGAATACCACATTGAGTACTGGTTCGAATACCACACTGAGTACCGGTTCGAATACCACACTGAATACCGGTTCTAATACCACACTGAATACCGGTTCGAACACCACACTGAATTCGGGTTCGAATACGTCGTTGAATACCTTAGCGAATACAACACCAACTGTTGCACCGGCTACGGCTAATAATTCTGTTCTTACTTTAGATGATAATGAAATAGATATCCTGCCTCATTACTCTATGTGAGGAGGTGGGATGATGACTTGATACAGAGCAATAATGAGTAATGATATATCAAAATAGCTACCTTTATATGGTGTTCATTGACAATAAAGGTCGCTGATTTACTTAGTACCGTCACTATGTTATTTGATATTAAATTGTTCCCTGAGTGTCGTAATTGTCAACGGCAAAACAATGTGTTGTTAGGAATTAATTTGCCGTCAACCCTACAACAAATCGAGAAAATATAACTAAAATTGGAAAAAATAAAAAAATAAGCATAAATTTAATAAATAATTTATTTTTTCAATATTTATTGAAGGGGGGATGATTATGACGGTAATCCAAGGGGCACATACCTATTTTAAACAGAATGGGACTGTATTAATATCATCATCATCATCATCATCATCATCTCAATCCCTACCACCTTTTCAAGTCTCAGATCTATCGCAATGGGTAAATAATGCTTTGCGTGAAAATATACGTGGCAAAGATAAAATCAAAAAGTGGAAAGATTCTTATGATATCGATCAAGCCGCTCAACAAATAATACGTCAACATGCTACCTGGAATAGTGAGCATCAGATTGGGCAAGCCGCAGCGGTTACTTATTCTTTTAGCCGATGGCATGAGTATTATAATGCTTACTACCAACTAACAGAATACCAGCAGTTGCAGGCAAAATTGCACTGGATAGCTGGGCTGATGTGGCTAATATCACTTTTACTGAAGATGCCACGCAAACAACAAATATTAATTTTGGTAATTTTCACAGCATTAAAGGTCAGGCATTTGCTTATTTACCTGATAGTGGGCCACTTGCAGGGCAATGCTGGTTTAATGCGCAAAATCATGAAAATTTAGCTCCTTATCCGGGAAATTACGGTAGATTAGTACTTGTACATGAAATAGGTCATGCAATAGGGCTTTCCCACCCGGGTGACTACAATGCAGCATCAATTAATCAGCAAACCCAGACACTTGGCTGGAATGCCAATGCCCAAGAAGAGTTTGGTTATGCAAACAACGCGCCATATGAAGAAGATAGTCGTCAATTTAGTGTCATGAGTTACTGGCCAGAAAACAATACTGGAGGTTATTTTTATGGTTCTTATGCTTCGGCGCCGCTTATCGATGATATTGCTGCGGCTCAAGCGCTGTATGGCGCGAATATGCGTACACGAACTGGCGATGATGTCTATGGCTTCAATTCAACTACCAATAAAGATTGGTACACAATTAGCGACCCACGTATCGGTTGTATTTTCTCGGTATGGGACGCAGGTGGTAATGATACATTAGATTTTTCTGGTTACTCTCATCAGCAACTTATTAATTTAAATTCGGGTACATTTTCAAATGTGGGTGGATGGATAAAGAATGTCTCAATCGCTAAAAATACGGTTATTGAAAACGCGCTCGGTGGTTATGGGCAAGACACTATAATTGGTAATAGTGTCGATAATATAATTAAAGGTGGTGCTGGCGAAGATATTATTTATGGCGGTTTAGGGCAAGACATACTTTGGGGTAGAGATGAAACAGTAAGGCAGATGATAGCAACGAATAATCGTTCTGCCAATCCGTCTTCGTTTTACAGTTATTATACTGATAAGGTAGAAAATAGTGACCAGCAAACGCATTCCTCACCATTGAGAACTGGCCCAGCAGAAAGAAATACTTTTGTTTATCTGTCGTTTGAAGATTCAACCTTGAGTGGATCTGATAGGATCATGGATTTTCAAACAGGAGAAGATAAAATTGACCTGTCTTATCTGAATAAAAAGTTGTATGATAACTCTAATGGTCAAAGTTCCCTTACTTTTGTTAATGAATTTAACGGCCAACCAGGACAAATAAAAATCACTTACGAACCTAGCAGTCAATGGAGTAGGGTGCTACTCACTGTAAATAATGATGATATAGCTGATTTCGCTATTGATGTTTATGGTTATATTAATCCTCTCACTGACTTTATCTTACATCAATAGAGCGCTTATTTGTTATAGGCGCAAAAGTCGGTTATTAGCAACTTGTTCACTCTATTGTTTATCAACATAACTAAGATAAAATTATTTCTCTATTTAACAACATGATGGTTTATCTTTATCAAGCAAACAGAGCCGGCTTGCCGGCTCTATTAAATGCTTTTAAAATTATTAGTCCGCGATTGCGGCAACAATTTTGATTTCAATTTTATATTTAGGATTCATTAAAATAGCTTGCACTGTACAGCGAACAGGCGCTTTACCCGGTACAACCCAGCTATCCCAGACTTGGTTCATGCCAGCCAAATCAGCTTTATCAGCGAGAAAGATAGTTGCATCAAGGATATTGCTTTTATTTGAACCGACGCGGGTTAAAATGTTATCGATAGCCTGCAAAGCACTGGTTGTTTGCTGAAGAATATCACCCTCAAGATTTTCAGGAACACTAGTGTAATAGAGGATATTGTTAAATAGAGTAGCTTCTGACCAGCGATTTTCTGGATCAATATATTGAATAGACATCATTGTTCCTGATTTTTTAAACATAAAGTCATTGCTATATTGTCTACTAAAATCTATTTTTTGTCATGGTATGCGTTTATTTATTTAATAATGAAGAGTGCTAAGTGGGCTTTTATTACCACTAACCTAGCCATCAGTAAAATATTTTAGCTAATTTAAATAATGAGATTAAAGTGTTAGACGATTTTTCTATTAAAGGCCCACTGTTTGATGTCATACCTGGCTTTCGACCACGTGATGCGCAAATTGAAATGGCTCGTGCTATTACGACGGCAATTCAATCTCAACAGGCGCTTGTGGTTGAAGCAGGTACAGGAACGGGTAAAACTTATGCTTATTTAGTACCGGCCTTACGTTCTAATAAAAAAGTTGTGATCTCAACCGGTTCAAAAACTCTCCAGGATCAACTTTATTATCGTGATTTACCGATTATTAAAGCTGCTTTAGCCTACTCAGGTCATGTTGCTTTATTAAAAGGGCGTGCTAATTATTTGTGTTTAGAGCGGCTTGAACAGCAAACATTAGCAGGAGAACAACTTGCTGCTGAAATGATTGCAGAGATTGTACGCCTACGTCGTTGGGCAATAGAAACTGAGGATGGTGATATAAGTAATTGTCATCAGGTAGCAGAGGACAGCGCTGTTTGGCCATTGGTAACCAGCACTAATGATAACTGTATCGGTAGCCATTGCCCCTATTATCAGCGTTGTTTTGTACTTAAGTCACGCAAAAAAGCGTTAGAAGCCGATGTGGTGGTTATTAATCATCATCTATTTATGGCGGACAAGGTCGTAAAAGATACTGGATTTGGTGAGTTAATTCCGACATCAGAGGTAATTATTTTTGATGAGGCGCATCAGATCCCTGATATTGCCAGTCAATATTTTGGCCAACAGCTTAGCAGCCGCCAATTATTTGAACTTGCTCGTGATATTATCCTAGTTTATCGAACGGAAATTCGTGATCAGATACAATTACAAAAGTGCGCTGATAGTATTAGCCAGGCTACTTTAGATTTTCGATTAACATTAGGTGAAAATGGATTTAGGGGTGATTTACAACAATTACTTAATCAACAGTCAGTTAGTAGTGCGTTGCAGCGTCTTGAGGATGCGTTGGAATTTAGCTACGAAGTGATAAAACTGTCGCTGGGTCGTTCTGCCGCTTTAGATGCTATTTTTGATCGAACCACAACTTATCGTAATCGTTTAAATCGGTTAAAAGAGACAACTATCCCCGGCTTTAGTTATTGGTTTGAAAGTTTTGGCCGTCATTTTTTATTAGCATTGACCCCCTTAACGGTGGCGGATAAATTTCATGACATGATAACGACGGAAAAAGGGAGCTGGATCTTTACTTCTGCTACACTAGCAGTCAGTGATAAATTAAGCTATTTTAGCCAACGTTTAGGATTGGAAAAAGCCAATAGTTTAATCTTACCGAGTCCATTTGACTATCAGAGCCAAACATTACTTTGTGTGCCGCGTTATTTGCCAGATATTAATCAGGCTGACTTTGCTGAGCAATTAGTTGTTATGCTAAAGCCAGTTATTGAGCATAATCAAGGGCGTTGTTTCTTTTTATGTACTTCACTTAACATGATGCGTGAATTAACAGCCATGTTTCGTGAATGTTTGAGCTTACCTGTTTTGATGCAGGGAGAGACCAGTAAAGCCCGATTGTTGACCCAATTTACCGCAGCAGGTAATGCATTGTTGATAGCCACCAACAGTTTTTGGCAAGGGGTTGATGTTAAAGGTGACGCTCTCTCTTGTGTCATTATCGATAGATTACCCTTCACATCGCCAGATGAACCATTATTGCGAGCGCGTATGCAAGATTGTCAACTACATGGTGGCAATGCGTTTTATGATGTTCAATTACCTGATGCGGTGCTTAATTTAAAGCAAGGGATTGGCCGGCTAGTACGTGATGTTAATGATTCTGGAGTGATTATTATTTGTGATAACCGATTAGTATCGCGACCTTATGGTGAAATTTTTTTGAATAGTTTACCACCCTCGCCTAGAACGCGTAGTTTGCAAGCGGCAATTAACTTTTTAGCAAAAGCGCCATCAACTAATTAAATAAATAGTGCCATTAACATATAGCTTTTTTCTTGCTAACACCATTTTATTCAACAAAATATGTTAGTATTAGCAATTATTTAGTCATGAAAATAGCCAGGATATAAAGTATGGCAACCCATATATTAGCGATTGATACGGCCACTGAAGCGTGTTCTGTCGCACTGTGGAACGATGGTGAAATTTTTACTCAATTTGCCGTTTCACCGCGGGAACACACCAGAAAAATATTGCCAATGGTAGAACAGTGTCTCATTGATGCACATCTGGATTTACGAGATATCGATGTTTTAGCTTTTGGCCGTGGGCCAGGTAGTTTTACCGGTGTCCGGATTGCGGTAGGTATTGCTCAGGGTTTGGCCTTTGGGGCTGATTTGCCTATGGTAGGTATTTCTTCTTTATTAACTATGGCGCAAGGCGCTTATCGTCAATCAGGGGCAAAAAAAGTATTGGTAGCGATAGATGCAAGAATGGGAGAAATTTATTCTGCTTGCTATGAACTTAAACCAGATGGTGATTGGCAAGGCGAAGAGACGGAAGCGGTACTAAAACCAGAACAGTTTTTAGCCAAAATAAATAGCTTAAGTGGGCAGTGGGCTATTGCCGGGACAGGTTGGTCAGCCTATCCTATATTAAGAATGACAAATTTAAATATATTGGAAAGTGGTATTTGTTTACCTGATGCGCAAGATATGTTGCTTTTAGCCTTACAAGCGTGGCAAAAAGGTAAAACAGTTCAGGTTGAAGAAGCCCAGCCGGTTTATTTACGTAATGAAGTTAGTTGGAAAAAGTTACCCGGTCGTTGATAGTTGTTTTAAATTATTATGCCGTTTTAAGAGGTGGTTTATGAAAATAAAGTTAAACTACCAGGTTGCCACAAAGGTTGCTCTGTTGGCTGGTGTTGTTTTATTAACTGGGTGTGTATCAATTCCTGCTTCAATTAAAGGAAGCACGCAAACACCAGTTGAAAATTTATCAGCAGTGCGCGAGGCTCCTGAGCTTTATATTGGTCAAGAAGGGCGCTTTGGCGGTAAGGTGATCTCAGTTTTAAATAGTAACAACCAAACTCGGCTTGAGATTGCAGTAATGCCATTGAGTAAATATGACGCGGCACCAAGATTAAATACACCATCGGTTGGACGTATATATGCATATATCGGTCGTTTTTTAGAGCCATCCGATTTTAACGGGCGCTATATTACGGTCGTTGGAACTATTACTGGCATTGAAGCTGGAAAAATTGATTTAGTTTCCTATCAGTATGTCAAAATTGCAGTATCAGGTTATCAACGCTGGAATCAAATGCAATCAGTTGTATTACCACCTTCAGGTTGGGGATATGGATCGCCATGGTATCCAAATTATCCTAATTCGCCTTATTATTGGAATTGGGGTCCTTGGGGTTATCCTGTTGGTGAGGCTGAAATACGCACTTATCTAACCGAATAATTGTTATTTTTATCAATTAGGCAGGGTAAATATGGCAAAATATTTACCCTGATTAATTTTTATGCTGAGCAAAATTATGCCGTGCTATAAAGAGTGGTTGTGCATTAAAATGATAAAAGGCAGCTAGCTTTTTCGAGCAAAAGCAGAGCAGTTTATAATTAATATTATATATAATTATTTTGCTAACCTTTATAATTATTTTAAAACTAATCAAAACATAGCAGTTGATAAGTTAGCTTAGTTTAAACTTATTCGAGATTTGAAATTAAATAGTGATACATATCTCAGCATTAACATAGAACGGTTCTCAAACTAGTATGCTGAGTTAGTATTTTGTTAACAAATTAATTTTTGTCGGTACTTCACTTAGTTTCAAATCAGGAGTATTACAGTGGAAAAAATCTGGCTAAAAAATTATCCATCTGATGTTCCGGCAGAAATAGAACCGGTATCGGAAACATCATTAGCAGACTTATTAGAGAATATGGTTACGCAATATGCTGATCGCCCAGCTTTTATTAATATGGGTGAAATAATGACCTATCGTAAATTGGAAGAACGTAGTCGAGCGTTTGCGGCCTATTTACAAAATGGTCTCGGTCTGCAAAAAGGCGATCGGGTAGCGCTTATGCTACCCAATTTATTACAGTATCCGGTTGCACTTTTTGGTATTTTACGTGCAGGAATGGTTGTTGTTAATGTTAATCCGCTTTATACCCCAAGAGAATTAGAACATCAGCTCAATGATAGTGAAGCCATTGCAATTGTTATTGTATCAAATTTTGCCCATACGTTAGAGAAAGTAGTTTTTAATACGCAAATTAAACATGTTATTCTAACCCGTTTAGGCGATCAACTTTCTCGGTCAAAAGCAACAATTGTTGATTTTGTTGTTAAATATATAAAACGTTTGGTACCTAAATATTATTTGCCACAAGCGATCTCTTTTCGCCGTGTTATGCAATTGGGCTATCGTATGCAATATGTGAAGCCCGAAATTTCTGGTGAAGATTTAGCTTTTCTCCAGTATACCGGCGGAACCACGGGTGCAGCGAAAGGGGCAATGCTTACCCATTATAATATGTTGGCAAATGTTGAGCAGGGCAAAGCAACTTACCTGCCGGCTATGCAGTTAGGTAAAGAAATTATTGTGACGGCGTTGCCGCTATATCATATTTTTGCCTTAACCGTAAATTGTTTATTGTTTGTAAAGATTGGCGGTACAAATTTATTGATCACTAATCCACGAGATATTCCAGCAACCGTTAAAGAACTTGCTCGCTATCCTTTTACAGGTATTACAGGCGTTAATACATTATTTAATGCCTGGTTAAGTAATGAAGAATTTAGAAAGCTTGATTTTTCTCATTTGCATGTTTCTATTGGTGGTGGAATGCCGGTACATAAGGCAGTAGCAGAAGAGTGGCAACAAATAACGGGTAAGTGTTTACTGGAGGGTTATGGTTTAACTGAGTGCTCACCATTAGTAACGGTCAATCCATACAATTTAAAGCGATATAATGGTAGTATTGGCTTTCCTATGCCTTCAACTGATGTTAAGTTTGTTGATGACAAGGGTAATGAAGTTGCAATAGGCCAGCCAGGCGAGATATTGGTACGAGGTCCTCAAGTCATGAAGGGTTACTGGCGCACCCCCATTATGACTAACGAAGTGCTGCAGGATGGTTGGTTAGCGACCGGTGATATTGCGACAATTGATGAAAAAGGTTTTATTAAAATTGTTGATCGCAAAAAAGATATGATCTTGGTTTCTGGTTTTAATGTTTATCCGAGTGAAATTGAAGAAGTTATCTCTAATCATCCAAAGGTCATTGAAAATGCAGCCATTGGCGTGGTAGATGAACATACAGGTGAAGCAGTAAAGGTCTTTGTGGTATCAAGTGATCCGAATTTGACTGCCGATGATTTAAAAATTTATTGTCGTCAATATTTGACTGCCTATAAGGTACCTAAATTTTTTGAATTTCGTAGTACTGAATTACCCAAATCGAATGTAGGTAAAATACTAAGGCGACAATTAAGAGAAGAAGAGCAGAAAAAATATAAAAATTCCTCAGAAAATCATCAAGTAACACAGCCATTAGAACGTTAATTTAACTAATCAAATAAACAACATCGGTTGCTGGTGAGCTAAACCGGTGTTGTAAAAAATAATCATAAAGAGAAGATGTTTTGAATTATCAGTTGATTACGACAGATGCTCAACTTAAAGAAGTTTGTCAAGCAGCATCGAAAGCTAACAAAATAGCACTTGATACAGAATTTGTTCGGGTAAAAACTTACTATCCACAGCTTGGTCTTATTCAGTTATATGATGGTGAGCAAGTTTCATTAATTGATCCTATTGCCATTACTAATTTGGATCCATTTAAAAATTTATTAACCGATGGCAAAGTTACTAAAATCTTACATGCGGGTAGTGAGGACATAGAAGTATTTTTTCATCATTTGGCTTGTGTTCCCCAGCCGATGTTAGATACACAGATTATGGCGGCATTTGTTGGCCATCCAATTTCAACCGGGTTTGCTAGCTTAGTAAATGAATATTTGACTATTGCATTAGATAAGAGTGAGTCACGGACAGACTGGCTTGTTCGGCCATTGAGTGATAAACAGTGTCAATATGCGGCCGCTGATGTGTTTTTTTTATTACCTTTAGCTGAAAAACTACAACAGCTTATTGACACATTAGGTTATCTACCGGCTGCAACTGATGAATGCCAGCGTATTTTACTACGTCGGCAAGAGATATTAACCCCGGAAGATGCATATAAAAGTATCAAAAATAGTTGGCAACTGCGCGCTCAACAGCTGGCCTGTCTTAAACAATTAGCTGCCTGGCGGCTTAACCAGGCTCGTCGACGTGATTTGGCGGTTAATTTTGTTGTTAGAGAAGAGCATCTGTGGAAAATAGCGCGTTACTTACCTAATTCTTCAGCGGAACTACAGACAATAGGGTTAACTGGACAGGAGATCCGTTGTCATGGGCAGGAACTATTGCGAATCGTTAGCAAGTGTTATGACCTGGAAGAAAAAGCGTGTCCAGCGCCACTTTATCATCTTATCGATCACCCTAAATATCGAGAAGCGTTTAAGGCCATTAAAGAATTAACCAAACAAGTTGGTGAGCAACAAAAATTGAATAGTGAGTTGTTAGCCTCACGGCGTCAAATTAATCAGTTATTGGCCGTTCATTGGGGATTAAAAAAGAGCCATAATACACCAGATCTGCTTGCTGGATGGCGTGGACAGCTGCTGAATAATCCTTTAAAAAAGTTATTAGAACTATATCCTTAGTTAATTTATTCTGGCTTAGAATAAATTATAGCATGGTTATGCCTTATCTATTTAAAGTCATTTATTTTAAGATATATTTTATATGTATCTTCTTTCTTTTTAATTAAAGTGATCTAATTGTTATTGTTAAAAACAATATTATTTTATTAAGGAGAATAAAATGAAAAGGAAATTAATATTTTTATCGCTTATAACCTCATCTTTTTCTGGTTATGCTAATGATATATCTTTTCCACCACAGCAAGTAAATACTGAAGATCGACGATTAAAGGGGACTAATGAATATCATAATAAGTTGGGAACTAATATTATTATTGATAAAGATAATAAGAAAAATTTGACAGCAAGTATTATTAGTTATGAAGTCTATAGTGAAATAAATAACCTGGCACCGAATAAACGTAATGGCTATAAACCCGTTATTAATATTAATAAGGCTAATGATAAAAGGATATCACATACGGTATTTAAACAAATGGATATTGGTGAATTAGGCGTTTATTTGAATAATCTCAACTTAGCTAATCCTGCCTCAGTGATTATTACCGAGGTGAATGATACTAAGGCTAGCAAGCTTGCGGGTAAATTGGGCATATTAGGCAAAAAAGCAGTGCTTATTGTTGCTAATCCTAATGGCATTGAATGTTCGGCCTGTGGATTTACTCGCACAAATAATTTAACCTTACTGGCCGGTAATATTGCTTATAATAATGAAAATAATGCGATCATCAGTCCAGCGAAAAATAAAGCGGTGACTTTTTCAGGTAATATACCTCTTACTAATGTTGATACGGTTAATATTGTGGCAAGTAAGTATACTACTGTCAGTAAAACTAGCTTAATGGCTGATAAAAATAGTTTATAGAATTAGTAATATGCCACTTGCAATTGATTATAACAATATTGATGATAAAATGGCGCATGTCAACTTTGGTCACTATGTCCCATTTATATATTCTTTCAAAGGTGCTGAATTTAATAATCAAGAAAACAGTGTTATTAATGCAAAAAACATAAGTATGTACATATCTATGGGTTCATTTAATAATCATGGTACAATCAATAATAAGGGATTATTCTATTTTGATGTTTATGGCTCAAAAGATTCTAGTTATATTAATACAGGAAATATTTTTACTAATACCTTTGATGATCTATATTATATGGATCATAATCTAATAGAAAACAAACAAAATGGGCGATTTTACATTGAATATAAAAAATGTCGATAGTTATTTTAATTAATTAGATAGAATTTAATCAATTATTATAAAACATTTACGGTATTAAAATAATTCATTTAAATGGCTCTAAAATTTATTCCCTATCATCTTATAATGGGAATAATGCTTCTAATGACCAATGATATATTTATCTCCCCCGAATCAAGCCAAGTTGGCAAAATTACTTTAGATATTGGATCATATTTAATAACAAAACTGCATATTAATATTAATTCTTATCGCATTAGCCCATCACTATTGATGGGCACTTTGGTGTTAAAAACTGGCTATTTTGTTTTTTCGTCCATTTCCGGTAAAGTTACATTTAACTCTAAAACCGAGATATCATCATCTTTTTGCTCAAATTGTACCGTGAGCATTTCCGGATCAATTTGGACATATTTGCAGATAACCTTTAAAATATCACGTTTCATTGCAGGTAGGTAAGCCGGTCCACTGTCATTACGTCGGCGTTCGGCAACAATAATTTGTAGCCTTTCCTTGGCAATATTGGCCGTTGATTTTTTTTTCGACAGGAAAAAATCTAATAAGGCCATGTTCTATCCTCCAAACAAGCGCTTTAAGAAGCCTTTTTTTTCTTCTTCAATAAAACGAATAGGGCGGTTTTTACCTAAAATTCGGTCAACACAGTCACTGTATGCTTTGCCTGCATCGGATTTAGGATCAAGAATAACAGGTTCTCCTTGGTTAGAAGAACGTAGAACGGATTGATCTTCAGGGATCACACCAATAAGTGGGATACATAGAATTTCCAGTACGTCTTCCATACTCAGCATATCACCATGGGTGACACGACCGGGATTATAACGGGTAAGCAAAAGTTGCTCCTTGATGGGTTCTTCGCCACGTTCTGCACGGCGTGATTTAGAAGCGATAATACCAAGAATGCGATCTGAATCACGTACAGAAGAGACTTCAGGGTTGGTGGTAATAATTGCTTCATCGGCGAAGTAAAGTGCCATCAATGCACCACTTTCGATGCCTGCGGGCGAATCGCAGATAATGAATTCGAAATCTAATTTTTTCAGTCCATTTAGCACTTTTTCGACGCCTTCGCGTGTTAATGCATCTTTATCACGCGTTTGTGAAGCTGGAAGTATATGAAGATTTTCAGTCCTTTTATCTTTAATAAGTGCTTGATTGAGCGTGGCATCACCTTGGATCACATTTACAAAATCATACACTACCCGGCGTTCGCATCCCATAATTAAATCGAGGTTACGTAGACCAATATCAAAATCGATCACAACGGTTTTTTTTCCTCTTTGGGCCAGACCGGTAGCAATGGCTGCGCTGGATGTGGTTTTACCTACGCCACCTTTACCCGAGGTTACAACAATAATGCGTGCCATGGAGTCATTCCTGTAATAAGGTCTAAATGATATTATCAATCGTCAATTCATTATTTACCAAACAAAGTCTAGCTGCTTTCCCGATAAAATCAGCAGGAATTTGTTCACTTAACCAAAATTGGCCAGCAATAGATACTAGTTCAGCTTGTAAGTGGGTACAGTAAATTTGACAATTATTATCGCCAGATGCGCCGGCAAGTACTCTACCGCGCATCATTCCATAAATATGTATATTGCCATCAGCGATCAATTCAGCACCAGCACTAACATTAGCGTTAACAATCAAATCACAATTAGCCGCATATATGCGTTGCCCTGAACGAACGTGGGTGGTAATAATACGGGTCTTGCCATGTTCAGTGGCAGCTATATTGGCAGTTTTTTTATTTTGTGTTTTTTGATTTTGACCTTCACTAAGTAAAGGTAGACCAATATCAGTAATAGCTTGGCGCAATTTGGTATTGGTACATCCACTGACACCGACTATCTTTAAACCTGCCTCACTAATAATTTTATAGCAAGATAAAATTGTATTTGCATCTAATAGACCAGTGACATTGAAAACAACAGGGGCATTTTTCAAAAACTCAGGCGCTTGGTCAATTTTTTCCTGAATTGCTTTTTTAATAGCTTGCGGATCTTCATTATGAATATGAAGAACGGTTAGAGTGAAGCTACTGCCTTTTAGTTCGATTGATGATTGTGCCATCTGCATTCGACTCAGCATATTGAACTGACCCATAGTGGAATTTTGGATGATGATATTAGGAAACACAATATTATGTTATAGTTACTTAGTTAGTCAGGCAAGTCAAACATGTTAATAAAAAAGAGCTAAATTGAATGTTTTGTGTAGTTTATTGTAGTGCAAAAAGAGAACAAACTTATCTTTATGTAGAAAAAAAAGATAATTTTTCACGAGTTCCTAAACCATTATTACAGCAATTTGGTACTCCGCGATTTGTCATGGCCCTCTGTTTGACGAAACGAAAAAAATTAGCCAATGCTGATATTGATAAAGTTAAAAGGGAGCTCATTGAGGTTGGTTATTATCTCCAGTTTCCTCCTCCGGTTGAAAGTATAATGGAAAATTATTGCTACCTGATTGATAAATTGGAAACTCAACTACTGGCAGAGCAAAAATAAGATAATACTGACTTAAAAATTTTTGAGGATTATCTGTATGAGACTCAAACTTATTTATGCAGTTATTGGTAGTTTCTTATTGATAGGTAATTTGCTTATAGCAATGCTGCCTAACGTGGTTTTATTAATATCAGTACCGCAAGCAATAGCTGCGCTATCCAGTGAAATTTCTTTAAGTAAGGCATTCCCGCATAAAAAACGTAGCCTGGCTCAATTTCCAGCTTATGTTGCCTATTTAAAGCACATGGCAAGGCAACGCGGAATAAGCGAAGCAACGATTACACGAGCTTTCGCCAATATTTATTTTGTTCAGCGAATCGTGGCTGCCGATCGCGGACAACCGGAAAGACGTGCTAACGTCAATTTAGAAAATTACTTACAAAAAGTTTTACCACCATCACGTGTTAGCATGGCAATACAGCAATACCATATTAATAGACATCAATTGGATATAACCAGTAAGCGGTTTGGCATTCCTGTACAATATATTGTTGCGCTTTGGGGATTAGAGAGTAAATTTGGTGAAATTCAAGGTCAAGAAGATGTGATTTTCGCGTTAGTCACTTTGTCTTTTGATGGCCGCCGAGAACGTTTTTTTAGTAAACAACTGATGGCTGCACTCAAAATTATGGATAATGGCTCTGTGCCAAAAAACCGTCGTTTAAAAGGCTCTTGGGCTGGAGCAATGGGACAAACTCAGTTTATGCCAACTTCTTATCTACAATATGCTATAGATGGTAGTGGTAACGGCCAGATTGATATCTGGCACAATAAAGCAGATGTTTTTGCTTCAATTGCTAATTACCTCAGGTATGAAGGCTGGCAAACCTCTTTACCTTGGGGGACACAGGTTAAGTTACCAATAGGTTTTAATGTTGGCTTGGCGGGGGTGAATAAAAAAGGAAAATCCGTTGAACAATGGAAAAAACTTGGCGTAGAAGTTCCTGTGATGGCTAATTTGGCGTTAACGACCCAGACTTGGTTAATTATGCCAAAAGATCCGCAAGGCAGGAGCTATTTGGTGACGGATAATTTTCGCACTATCATGCACTGGAATCGTTCTTACTATTTTTCATTGTCAGTCTGTTTAATGGCTGACGGTATTGCTCAACAAATCTAATAAATTGAGTATAGCGAACTATAAATAGGAGTAAGTCTATGTATCAGCATCATGATTGGCAGGGAGCTTTACTTGATGTATCCGCTAATAAAGTGGTTTGTGTTGGTAGTAATTATGCCGAACATGTACAAGAAATGAGCGGAAAGCAGCATAAAAAGCCGGTCATTTTCATTAAGCCGGAAACCGCGCTTTGTGATATTACTCAGCCTATTTTACTGCCAAAAGGACTAGGGACAGTGCATCATGAAATCGAGTTAGCTGTTTTAATTGGTACAACATTAAAACAAGAAAATGATCAAGAGAGAATTAAAACAGCAATTAAAGGGTTTGCGGTAGCACTTGACTTGACCTTACGTGATTTACAGCAAACATTAAAAGCATCGGGTCAGCCATGGGAAAAATCTAAAGCTTTTGATGGTGCTTGCCCAATATCTGGATTTATTGCTGCTCATGAGTTCGGTGACCCTCAAAAAGCGTGTTTAAGTTTATTGGTTAATAACGAAATACGACAGGAAGGCAATACTGCCGATATGCTGACAACCATATTACCGTTGATCAGTTATATATCGCGTTTTTTTACTTTACGCCCAGGTGATGTTATTTTGACTGGCACACCTAAAGGGGTCGGCCCGCTAAAAGTTAATGACGAACTTACCCTTCATTTAAACGATCGTGTATTAAAAACACGTGTTATCTAATAAGAGGATTTTTATTTTATATGTCTCAACCTTTTTGGCAGCGCAAAACCTTAGAACAGATGACCGATGAAGAGTGGGAATCATTATGTGACGGTTGTGGGCAATGTTGTATGCATAAATTGCTTGATGCAGATAGCGATGAAATTTACTTCACCAACGTGGCATGTGATCAATTAGATCTTAAAACCTGTCAGTGTAAACACTATGCAGAAAGATTTCGTTATGAACCGGATTGTATCAAACTAACACGGGATAATTTGGCAACTTTTCGTTGGTTACCGCTCACTTGTGCCTATCGTTTAATTGCGGAAGGAAAATCGCTGCCAGCCTGGCATCCATTAAAAACCGGTTCAAAATTAGCTATGCATCAGGCTAAAATTTCTGTTCGGCATATTGCGGTTAGAGAAATTGAAGTAATGGATTGGGAAGATCATATTATTAATACCATTTGATGTTAGAGAAAAAATGACAAACCATAATTTAGAGCAATTTGTAAGATTAGCTAATGTTAATGATATTGCGTCACTTTTTGCTATTCGAACCAGCGTAAAAGAAAATCACCTTTCCAGAAAACAACTTATTGATAAAGGAATTACGCCTGATACATTACGCGATATTTTGCTGGCGGCTCCTTGTGCTTGGATTGCTGAAATGGCTGGCAATCCTATCGGCTTTTCTATGGCCAATAGGCAGCAAGGCAGTATTTTTGCTTTATTTGTTCGTCCGGAGTTTGCCGGGCAAGGTTTTGGTAAAACTTTATTGACCAAAGCTGAAACATTTCTTTTTCAACAACATAAAAAAATTTGGTTAACGACTGATGCGGCAAGCCGTGCCTGCGGTTTTTATCAAAAACTGGGTTGGTTGCCGGTTGAGAATTTACAAAATGGAGAAATACGATTTGAAAAGTTGATTGATTAATATTTTCAATCTCTTTATCTAGTTAATAACCCTCAAATTTACAGCGCCAACAGGATTGCTGTGACAGCAGTTAATGCTGCTAATTCGCTCAATTAAATAAAAATTAATTATCAATTATGGTAGTTACGATTACTAGTGTATAAAGGCAAGAATTAGGTTATCAGCGATTGCTGATGGTATTTGGCACCTTGGACTATCCATAGGTTGACCAGCCATAGTTTTGCTATGAGTGCTATAAAACACTCATGGCAATAACCTAATAGAAATCGTATTAATAAATATTGATGTAATGTTAAGAATTAACCTTCAATTTCATTAACACACGGCTTTCCTTGAGCGATCTGTTTAATATTTTGTAGGGTTGTTTCGCTAATATTATTGAGCGCTTCTTCGGTTAAAAAAGCTTGATGACCAGTGAATAGAACGTTATGGCAGGCAGATAAACGGCGAAAAACATCATCCTGGATCACATCATTCGATTTATCTTCGAAAAATAGTTCACGTTCGTTTTCGTATACATCCATACCTAAGGCGCCAACTTTTTGTTTTTTTAGTGCTTCAATGGCAGCATTAGAATCAATTAAGCCCCCACGGCTGGTATTGATCACCATAACCCCGTCTTTCATTTTATTGAAAGACTGCTCGTTAAGTAAATGATGATTTTCCTTGGTTAATGGACAGTGGAGGCTAATGATATCTGAATGCTTTAATAAAGTATCTAAATCAACATACTTAGCACCAAGCTCTAATGCTGCCTCACTTGGATAGGGATCATAAGCCAGTAATTTCATACCAAAACCCTTAAGAATACGTAATGTTGCTAAACCTATTTTACCTGTACCGATAATACCAGCGGTACGATTATGCATGTTAAAACCGGTTAATCCTTCCAGTGAAAAATTGGCATCCCGAGTACGTTGGTATGCACGATGAATACGTCTATTCAAACAAAGCATTAAACCCACTGTATGTTCAGCAACTGCCTCGGGAGAATAAGCGGGTACGCGCACAACTTGAATCCCCAGTTTTTTTGCTGCCGCTAAATCGACATTATTAAATCCGGCACAACGTAAAGCTAAAATTTTGATTTCCAGCTTTGCCAGCTCTTTCAGTACTGCGAGACTGGCATCATCATTAACAAATATACAAACAGCATCAGCGCCAGCGGCATTTTTAGCGGTTTGTGGTGTGAGTGGAAAATCAAAGTATTCAATATCAAAATTAAAATTACCCTGTTTGTTGATTTGATCGAAATGGATGCGGTCGTATTGTTTTGTACTATAAGAAACGACTTTCATTGCAGGCTCCAATATAAAATGAGTATAACTTTTGTACCTGTAGCGATAATGTGCTGGCTGTTAATAGAATGGCACAAATAGTGGATAATATGAATTGATGGATAAAAAATTGTTGATATTATCGCTAGTGCAAGTGATCAAGTATCAATATGATGGATGAATATCAAAATTCCATTATTATGGTTTTAGTGCGATTGATTAAAACAAAGGAATAGTAGAATGCCTAAATTAATAAAATATATTATTTTGCTATTCATTATCTTACTTTTTATTACTATTACCAGCTGGCTTTCAATACCTCATTGGCTACCTAGAGTCAGTCAACTATGGCTACCCAAAGGTGCCATACTATCATTGTCTGTACCAAAAATCACAGGTAAAGGAATTGTGGTGGCCGATATTAAAGTCACATTAGGCAACTGTGAATGGATCAAGGTAAATCAATTAACCGCTTCTACTAGGGCTAAATGGCCAACAAAATGGATAATTCATACTCAATCTTTAGTGAGTGATAATAATTGCTTATCCCGGTTAAAAGATAATCAAACCGCACCAGCTGAAATAGATATAAAACAGATCCTAACAGCAATTCCGGCATTAGAATTCACTATTGAGCAACTGGTTTTACAGCCTTGGCCATTTTTAGCTGGAAAACTTGAGTTACAAGTCAGCCAAAGTCATCTCTTGGATATCAATTATCAAGGGCAAAATATACAATTTGTTGCACGAACAACAGCGGCAGACTATTTAAATATTGAGCATTTTTTTCTTCGTCTAAATGACGATACGGTTAATTTAACTGGCAATGTTGCGCTACCGTTGAGCGCAACATTAATACCAGAACATGGAAAAATTGACGCGACTTTAATCACTAATCGCTATGCTAAACCGTTGGTTGCGCAATTAAATTGGTCGAGTCGCTCAGGGACTTTACAATTAACAACGCAACAGTCTCAATTTCCATTACTCGATCTGCCCTGGCAATTAGATGATCAGTATTTAACAATTAAGCAGGGAAAATGGCGTTGGCAAAATGGTGAGCAATTATTATCAGGAAAAATTGATTTGCGTTTAGCTAATTGGCGCGACAGTTTAGCGAATATGCGTATTAGTGGTCGCGCTAATATGTTGACGACAGGGGAGAAAGGTAAAGCTAATTTAGTGCTGACAGTTGAGCAGGGTAAATTAGATTGGCTCAATAGCCATATTCCATTTCAATTAATGGGACAGGTTAAGATTAATGATCTGATTATTGATATGCGAACACCAACCCTGCTTTCTGGTCCATTGCTCTCGCCGCGTATTACTTTTTTACCATCATCATTAATTAGAATGTATGGCAAGATAAATAAAACATTAACCCTTGATGAACTACGTTTGCCGCTAGCCGGCACTTATTTGACGTCACAAGGTGTAACTGGGCGTTTGCAGGCAATTGCAGCTACAACAGATAGCTATTGGGGTAAAGTAAAATTACATTTTGATGGTCAAGCCAATAATTTTAAACCAGATCAAGGTGAATGGCGATGGCATTATTGGGGAAATGCCCATTTGCACCCCCTTAAGGCTAATTGGGATCTTAGTGGAGATGGTTACTGGATTAACTCTTTATTGGTCGTAAACAGATTAAATACCGGATTTGATAAAATTCAGTATGGCATGGTGAATATGATTCAACCCCGTTTAACACTTTTAAAACCATTAAAATGGCAGCGCGATGCTGAGCAAGCTAACTTTGCCGGTGAACTTATTTTACATACTAATAGAATAAGGTTTGGTAATGATAGTTTTTTACCTGCCTCAGCGATCACATCTAAATTAGTTGGCCGCAATCCAGCTGATTTCCAATTAACCGGTGCACTTTCAGCCCAACAAATCGGTCCGATCCCATATTTTATCCGTTGGGATGGCATACGATTACGAGGAAATGCCCGTTGGCAAAAGCAGAGTGTATTAGCTTTTCAATCTCTGATCCCACCAGATTTAGGTATTACATTGCGAGAGGGTAATTTTTATGCTCAGGCTGCGTTTTCGGTGGCACAAGGCCAGGGGGTGATTGCTGGTGGGCATTGGTCGGTTGATAATGCTGGATTATGGTTAAAAGATGGCAGTATTGATGAGATTGATTTTATTTTACCGTGGCGTTTACAAAATAGTCGCTGGCAGTTGGGCACTAAATCGCCAGTGAAAATTAGGATCAAACAGATTAATAGTCTGTTTAATATGCGTAATGTCGCGGCTGATCTGAATGGTTATTATCCGGCAACGGCACAATTTCCATTAGTGTTACGGGCAGTTAACATTGATTTGTTAGGCGGTTCTGTCCGATTGGCTAAATTACGATGGCCACAAACAACCCCGGCTACACTGACGATTGATCGAATAGATTTAAGTCAACTATTAACTCGCCTTAGAACCACTTCTCAGGTTGCGATGTCAGGCAAAATAAGTGGCCAGTTACCTTTCTTTCTGGATAATCCTGATTGGATCGTCAAAGAAGGGTGGTTAGCAAATTCAGGCAATATTACTTTAAGATTAGGAAAAGAGTTAGTCGATTCTATCGGTGAAAATAATTTATCTGCTAGAGTTGCTATGGCCTGGTTACGTTATTTGGAAATAAATCGTAGTCATGCCAAAATTAGCCTAAGTAATCTGGGTGATATTAACATCAACGCTCAAATTTATGGCTTTAATCCTTTAGAAAGCAAAAATCGGCAAGTTCACTTAAATTATTACCATCAAGAAAATATCTTTCAATTGTGGCGTAGTTTACAGTTTGGTAATAATTTGGGTGATTGGTTAGAAAAAAATATTTCGCTAAAAAAAGGTGAAAACCAGTAATGAAAACGCAAATTTGGTATATGCTGATGTTCTCTGCGACATTTTTATTAATAAGTTGTGTTCGGTTAGAGGTAGCCACACCGGATAAGCCAATAAATATTAATATGAATGTCAAAATTGAACATGAAATTAAAATTAAAGTTGATCGCCAGGTTGAGGGGTTATTAAAAAATAATAGCGATCTTTTTGGATAATAGATGAGATGATGAAAAAATATATTTTACATTTTTTATTGATATTAATGAGTATTGTTGTCAGTTTTTCCGCGTTGAGTTTGTCAATTAGCGAGGCTAAGCAGCGTGGGCTGGTCGGTGAAACACTAACCGGTTATTTGGCAGCAGTGGTAAAAGATAATGCTGAAGTTAACTCATTGGTTACTAGTATTAATCAGGCTCGTGAACAAAAATATGCTGAAATTGCGCAAAGTAATCAACTCAAGACTGAGCAAATAGCAAAAATCGCTGGCGAAAAATTAATAGACGGGGCAAAAGAGGGTGAGTATGTGTTAGGTATAAATTGCCGCTGGACACAAAAATAAGTTATTATAGTACTTTAATATTTAGGCGAAGAAGTGTAAGTGTCAGTTATGTCGTGCTTTGATGGGCAACTCAGCAAACAAGCCCCTTCAGTAAGGTCTTATTAAAAGTGAAATCTGATTTAACAGCATTATATGCTGATATTGATCAGCTATTATTGCGTGATCAATTGTTATTAAGAAAGCGCTTAGCCGGGATAAAAAAGATACAAAATGAGAAATCCCGTCAATCGGTTATTGAATTAGTTAAAACGGATATCGTCACCGGACAAAAAAAAATCGCCGACCGGCAAAGGGCTCGTCCGGCGATTATTTATCCAGAAAATCTACCTGTCATTGAGAAAAAACAGGCAATTTATCAGGCAATTCGTGATCATCAGGTCGTCATTATTGCTGGTGAAACCGGATCGGGTAAAACAACTCAGATCCCGAAAATTTGTTTAGAACTTGGCCGAGGAGTAAAAGGCTTAATTGGCCATACCCAACCTCGAAGATTGGCTGCTCGCTCGGTGGCTAACAGGATTGCTGAAGAGCTTAATGTTCCATTAGGTAGTGCTGTTGGTTATAAAGTTCGTTTTAATGATCAGATAGGCGATAATACGTTCATTAAATTAATGACAGATGGAATTCTATTAGCAGAATTACATAATGATAAATTATTACTACAATATGACACGATAATTATCGATGAGGCACATGAACGTAGCTTAAATATTGATTTCATTCTGGGCTATTTGCGTCAATTGTTACCTAAACGACCTGATTTAAAAGTTATTATTACATCTGCGACCATCGATCCCGAGCGTTTTTCCCAACATTTTGATCACGCACCGATTGTTGAGGTATCGGGAAGAACTTATCCAGTAGAAGTTAGATACCGACCAATTATTGGCGACAGCAACGACAGTAATCGTGATCAGCTTGATGGCATAATTAATGCGGTTAATGAATTAAGTCAACAAGCTAACGGTGATATTTTAATTTTTATGAGTGGTGAACGTGAGATCAGAGATACCGCCGAAGCACTTAATAAACTGAATTTAAAACATACAGAAATTTTACCGCTTTTTGCTCGTTTATCTAACAGTGAGCAAAACCGAATTTTTCAATCTCATTCAGGCAGAAGGATCGTATTAGCGACCAACGTGGCTGAAACCTCATTGACCGTCCCTGGTATTAAATATGTGATTGATACCGGCTATGTGCGCATTAGTCGTTATAGTTATCGCACAAAAGTACAGCGTTTGCCAATCGAACCAATTTCGCAAGCTTCTGCTGAGCAACGTAAAGGGCGATGTGGCCGTGTCTCTGCGGGGATCTGTATCCGTTTGTACTCGGAAGAAGATTTTTTAGCACGACCAATGTATACCGATCCTGAAATTTTACGTACCAATCTTGCTTCGGTTATTTTACAGATGATGGCGGTCGGATTAGGTGATATTAATCAATTTCCTTTTATTGAAATGCCAGATAAGCGCAATATTCAAGATGGTATTCGATTACTCGAGGAACTAAACGCCATTGGCAAGAAAACGGCTGACAGCAATTATCAACTGACGCAAATCGGTCATCAACTGGCACAATTGCCGCTCGATCCACGTTTAGGCCGGATGGTTTTAGAGGCGAGAAGACATGGCTGTGTACGTGAAATTATGGTGATCAGCTCTGCACTTTCTATCCAGGATCCTCGTGAAAGGCCATTAGATAAACAGCAAATTGCAGATGAAAAGCATCATCGTTTTATCGATAAACGCTCGGACTTTCTGGCTTATTTAAATCTATGGGATTTTGTTAAACAGCAACAAGCTATTTTATCCAATGTGCAATTTCGTAAGCAATGTAAGCAGGATCTGCTTAATTTCATGCGCTTAAGGGAGTGGCAGGACATTTATAGCCAACTACGCCAGGTGATCAAAGAATTAGGTATTGCTATCAACAGCGAACCTGCTGATTATGAAGCTATTCATATTTCGCTACTTGCCGGCTTGCTTTCACATATCGGTCAAAAAAGGGCGGATAAAGCTGATTTTTTGGGCGTCAGAAATACACGATTTATGATTTTTCCCGCTTCTGGTTTATTTAAAAAACCACCTAAATGGGTTATGGTGGCAGAATTAGTTGAAACCAATAAACTTTGGGGGCGTATCGCGGCCATAATCGAACCTGACTGGATAGAACCACTGGCCGGGCATTTAGTGAAGTATCATTATAGCGAGCCACACTGGTCAAAAAAACAAGGTGCTGTTATGGCATCGGAAAGTGTCACCCTATTGGGTTTACCTATCGTGGCTGGTCGTCAAGTTAATTACAGTAGGGTTGACCCATTATTATGTCGTGAGCTATTTATTCGCCATGCACTAGTTGAGGGGGACTGGCGAACCAGCCACACTTTTTACCAACAAAACTTAACATTATTAGCTGAGGTAGAAGAGCTAGAGCACAAATCTCGTCGTCGTGATATTGTGGTTGATGATGATGCCCTATTTGATTTTTATGAACAGCGAGTTGGCAGTCAGGTTGTTTCATCTCGTCATTTTGATCGCTGGTGGAAAGAGATTAGCAAAGCACAGCCTGATTTACTGACATTTAATAAAAAAATGCTAATGAGGGAAACGGCGAATAACGTTACTCTAGCAGAATATCCCAATTTTTGGCATCAAGAAGCACTTAAGTTGCCGTTAACCTATCAGTTTGAACCTGGTAATGCGGCTGATGGTGTAACTGTTCATATTCCACTATCGCTGCTTAATCAAGTTAAAGATGAAGGTTTTGACTGGCAAATACCGGGATTGCGTGAAGAGCTAGTCATCACATTGATTAAATTATTACCTAAATCGTTACGCCGTAACTTTGTGCCGGCGCCAAATTATGCCCAAGCATTTTTACAACGGGTACCTGTTCCGCAGGGCAAGTTGTTAGATTGCTTAACGCGAGAGTTGCGACTTATGACGGGAGTTAGCATTGATTCTGCAGCCTGGTCGGCGGAAAAATTGCCTTTTCATCTAAAAATGACCTTTCGCATTGTTGATGAAAATAATCAAACTATAGCAGAAGGCCGTGATCTAACAGCGTTAAAAATACAGTTAAAACAACAAATTCAACAAACATTATCTGCGGTTATTAACACTAGTATTGAGCAAAGTGGCTTACATATATGGAGTTTCGGTGATTTACCTCAGCTTTATGAACAGAAACGTGGTAGTTATGTAGTTAAAGCTTTTCCAGCGCTAGTGGATGAAAAAAATAGTGTGGCAATCCGCATGTTTGAAACCCAACTAGAGCAAAAGCAGGCGATGAATAAAGGATTAAGGCGACTGTTGTTGCTTAATATTCCTTCGCCGATAAAATATCTGCATGAAAAATTGCCAAATAAATCTAAACTGGGACTTTATTTCAATCCTTTTGGCAAAGTTCTTGAGCTAATTGATGATTGTATCGGCTGCGGAGTCGATAAATTAATTGCTCAATTTGGTGGGCTGGTATGGACAGCAGATGATTATCAGCGATTGCAAATTTATGTTCGTGCTGAGCTTAATGATGTCGTGGTTGAGATTGCCAAACAGGTTGAAATAATTTTAACTCGCGTATTTGCAGTTAATAAGCGTTTAAAAGGGCGGGTCGATATTCATTTGGCTCTGCCGTTTTCTGATATTAAATCTCAACTCAGTGGATTAATATTTAAAGGTTTTGTTACCTCTCATGGCTGGCAAAAACTACCTGATATTATTCGTTATCTCAATGCAATAGAGCGTCGTTTGGAGAAGTTAGCTATTGATCCCAACCGTGATCGGGCGCATATGGTACGCATTGAGCATATTAAACAGCAATGGCAGAGTTGGCTAGCTAAGTTGCCTATCGTACAAAGACAACTGCCTGAGGTACAAGCAATATACTGGATGATTGAAGAGTTGCGAGTAAGCCTATTTGCTCAACAGCTTGGAACACCTTATCCTATTTCAGATAAGCGTATTCTACAAGCTATGGCACAAATTTCATTACTGCCAGAGTAAAAAGTAAAAAAACGATGTTACCATCGCTTTTTTAGTGATATTTAATATGATAAGTGACAAGGGCATTTGCTTGCCCGGGTTTTACTTGTTCTGCCACTTGAATATATTGCGCATGAAAAAATAGCGGAATACTTTTAGTGTCAGGTACTCTTTTTAATATAAACCAGTGGTTGAATTTGATGGGATTATTTTCATACAAAATCTGTAAACCGATACCTTGTGCAGCATTATATTTATTTAAGGTTAAAATTTTATCATCGCTTGATGGTAATGTATCTCCATCCATTCTGATTTCAACCATTGAGGCATGATTACAATTTAATTCGAGATAAAATGCTTTTTTGCCCGCTGTACTATATATGCCGTTAAAAACAGTGGTTTTTAGACGACCTAAATTGATCTCTAATGCGTTGTTATTGATAAAACAGCTTAATTTAGGAACGGTAATTTGAGTATTTGCTAAGTTGAAATTTACTATGGGTAAATCCCCAATGGTTGCTGCAATTAATTGTTGTTGTGAAATATTACCAGTCTCTATCTGCTCAGCTGTTTTTATTAATTGCAGTTCGATTTTATAGAATGTTTCTCCGCAAAATATTTTACCCGCGGGCTGGTCATTACAAGGTGCAATATAAGGCTGTAAGTTGCCAGCATGATAAATAATTTTTAATCCAATTCCGGCTAAATTTGTTGGGTAAATAGCATCAGATGACGGCAATATTACGTATTGTTGACCATTTCTCCATTGATGTTTGATTTGTTCTGATTGGCAAATGATAAAACCTTTATGATTGCCTCTTGCATGGGATCCATAAGCTTTTTTAATAACACTACCTACGGGTAAGGTAGGTGAGACCTCAATTTCATTTGGCAAGGGAATAAAAACCTCTACTGGTTGGGAGCCTAGCATGTAGTTACAGTTGGATGCATGAGCAGTTAAAGAAAATACCCCTAGCAGTAAAAAAAACAGAATTATCGTTTTAGTTGAAAGGCTTGTCATTTTCACTCCTTTGATTGACAGACGGCAGTAATTTTGTGAACTTTAGCTAGTATGGCGTCATCAGGTAGGGCATATGTGCAGCGATAATTGTTATTATTGTTTCCAGCTGTGATAAGGAATTCACCTTGAGCAGGCACCCCAGTTAAATAAAGCTGCTGTTGATCATCTACGATGCCAGTTGTAGTAATTGTGGTTTTATCGGTTAAAGTTGCCATTGCACCGAATGGAATCGGCTTGCTATGATGTTGAAGTTTAAATATTACTCTATAACCAACTTGGGTAGCAAAATTGGCGAGGGCGATTGCGCCACGAGTGGGAGTTACTGTTTGTATATTAGATTCAATATCAACGCCATCAGGAAGCGTTTCAGTTGCGAGTGCAATTTGGTTTGTCCGATAACTATTGATATTGGGAATAATAGCGATACCCTGATAGTTAGTTTTTATACCTGAATGATCTTCCAGTTTTACGCCAACAGCATCTTTTGCGATCACTAATGCCGCTGTTTCACCAATAGGTTGTGCTAAGGTTAAACCATAAGGATGAGCAACCAGGCTGCCTTGTAGACCATAATTTAATTGCTTTTGATAGGGATCGTGATTATAACCTAAATTGAAGATTGCAAATTGATTTCGATATTGGCTATAAAGCGCCCCACTAATAGCGTTAGTATGATTTCTATAGTGTCGTTCATAGTTTTGCTGCAGCGTTAAAAATAAACTTTCGTCAGCAAATGGAGAGTGGTGGATATTAATTTGCTGAATAGAGCGCTGATCAAAGCTATTTTGTATACCATAGCTTCCCCAGGTTCGTTTTAACCATCGCTTAAAGGGAATTTGCAAGTTGATAGACAGGATCTGATCCGCGGATTGTTCTCGTCTGGTTTTTGTATAGCTATAGTTAATCGTATAATCTAAATCACAGATCCTTGAACTGTAATTAATTGCGTAGCTTTCTTCTTTATCATCATAATTCCAATAATTTTTCTGATATGCAGATAAGTAGAGAGTACCCAAGCTAGCTAAATTTTGTCTGATGTTAAGTTGTAACTGGCTTTTCTTGGCGTAGTAAAATAGCGGAGAAGGGCTATTTTTAAGTTTATTAGCGTGACTAAATGTGAAGAAATTTTTCTCGCTATATCGTTGGCCTGCTAACGTTAATTGGGTATTGGTGGTAGAAAAATACTTGCCATATTGAAAACGATAGACGTAACCACCGTCATATGATCCTTTTACTTCTTTTGCTTTTGCATAGCTAGCATCGAAAGTAACCGCACCCAATTGACCTACATTAACCCCAAATCCTAATGAATTTGAATAATAATTGTTGGCGATAATTATTCCACCATAATGAGTCAGATAATTTGATAGACCATATTGATAATCAAACTGGATGAATTTAGCTTTATAAGCACTGATAGTTGAGGGGGAATATTGGCCAAGATTAAGCGCATAACGGAAACGACCAACCCGTAGCATATTGGGTAAAGTCGTGTATGGTTGATAAATTATTCGTTGTCTACCATTACTTTCAACAATGATGATCTTAAGTTTATCATTAGAATAAGAAGGAAGCAGATCATTAATAATAAAAGGACCCGGCGGCACATAGGTTTGATAAATAGCAATATTATTTTGTAATACAGTGACAGTTGCGTAGGTTTCAGCAATAGCCTGGATCACTGGAGCGTAACCTTTGGCATTGTCGGGTAGCATGCTATCGTCACTTTGTAATTGTAAACCTTTAAATTGAAAGCGCTCAAACAGTATTGAAGAGGTATAATTTTCACCTAAACTTAATTGGCTATGGAATGCATGAATATCACGGGAAAGTGTGGTGCGATAATTTTGCCAGTGATAGTGAGAAGAGTAGCTACCATAATGGCGTAATCGCCAGGCTTGCCAGTTAGCGCCTATCAGTAAACCAATAAAGTGATTTTGCTTATCAGTACCATTTTTTGTCCAAGTATTGGCACCTTGATAACGATAATTAACAAAAAATGCCGGCACACCCGATTGCCATGATGATATTTGTTGGTTTTTTATTAACGCTATTTGAGGAAAAGTAAGGTATAAACTTTGCTGATTAAAATCAAATTCAGCGCTAATAGCTAATTTATTCTGTTGCCAGAAATCAATTATCGTATCAGCGTTTAATTGATCGATAATTTTTTGCTTAATAAAATTAGCATCAATTCCCCAGCTATTTAATAGACTACTATTGACGATAGGGTAAAGCTTGCCTTGTTTATCATTAAGAAAAGTAATATCTTGGGTGGCCACATTTTTATTGTTAATAAAAATATCTACTCTATATACGCCAGCTAACTGATTGTTATCTTTTAGAAAATGAGTAAGGTTAATAGGCGTTTTTTATCATATTCTATTGCTTCTTCATCAAAATAGTAATCATCATTCTTAGCGTATAAATTAGAGGAAATATTAAATAATAAACTAAAATAAATGGGAGAGATGTAATATCTAATTTTATTTTTTTTGTTCATTGTTATTATCATTTAATAGGCTAATTGTTTCTATAATGGCACCGTAATCATTAATAAATGACCAGTCTATTTTGTTATTTTTATTTGGCTTAATTTGCCATATCTTCTGGCTATATGGTGGTAACACTCCAGGAGTTTCTATTTTAAAGTTTCCTATTTTTATCGAATTAAAATTAATATAAAAAGCGGTTGGATTATGCACAACAAGTTGTTTGTTTAGTTGTTTTAATTCTATTTTCTTATATATTTCAGTGGATTCGGTAATTATTTCTTTAGGCCGATAAAAAAGTTTAAGCCGTGATTTTAATATAATATTTAAGCGGTTTTCGTCACTTTTTCTCAATGCCGGAATTGATTTTATATTTAACCAATAGACAGTCTCTCTATCATTTGGTAATTGATTTGTTGAATTGATAATTCTTATTTTATTCTCTTTTTCTGGCAATAATTTAAATAAAGGAGGGGTTATAATAAAATCATCGACTTTATTACCATCTTCATCTTCAATCCATGATTGGATTAAAAATAAATTCTCTTTGTCTAAATTGTTTATCGCAATAGAAACCTCACGTTTATCTGAAAGATAAATAACGCGGGTGCCCCCGATAATCACATTAGCAAGCGATGACGAGGAAAATATCGCTATGATTAATAATAATAAAAAATATCGCATTTTCTTATCTCGGTAAGATAGGAACAATAAAATTTCCTATTGTTCCTGCTATTAGTTAGCTAATAAGTTATGGTAAAGTTGACCGTTGAAACGACTTGTCCCGCTTGAACTTTATCTGCTATAGCGACGTATTTTGCGATAAGTGCGATATTGCGGGTATCATTGTTATTATCTGTAGCTATCTTTTCATTCATTTTGATAAGGTTATTATCATTATCATAAATACCAATGGCGATACCTTGTGCATAATCATCACCAGTTTGATTAACTATCAATCCCTCATCTGTGAGACCATTTTTAGCGTCATGAAAAACAACACTGATATTATCTGTTGGTTGGCAATTGGATAAGGCAATATTGAAAGGTTTGCCAATCGATGTATCATTTTTCTTTTGAAAATTATTTATTGATAATGTGTCTAAGGTAACGGTTTGATTTTTAGTATTTGCGGTGACTTGACAGGTGGAACCAATAAGTTGTCCATTAAAAATGATAGAGCCATCACTGCTATAAGCAGAAAATTGAGATAAAGAGGTTACTGACAATGATAATGCCATTAATAACTTAAGCATATTATTACTAATCCTTAATTTAATAAAAACATAATTTAATTAAATGATTTATATTATAAAACTAATTAATTTTACAAAAAATTAACACATAATTTCAGCCAGGAGAATATTAATGTTTTTTTAAAAAAAACAATAGGTATTTTTAATAGATAATAAATTTTATTTAATGATTGAAATTATTTTTTATAAAAAAAATATAATTAAGCGCAAATAAAATAACAATCAAGAAAGAATTAAATTTTTATTATAAATAATTTTTTATATATTAATTTTATTATAAATATTATTTGTTTATTGAATTAAATGAATTTATTTATATTATACTTTATAAAATAATGAAAATATTTAAATGATAAAATAATCTTATTTCTATGTAATAATTTTCTTTTATTAAAAATAAATAGCGTAGAAAAGTCGAAACTTTTTTATTTCACCTATTTAATTATAGACTAATGTAAAATGAGCGTTAGCTTCGACTTTTCCAGGTAAAACAATATGTTCTGTCGCAACATATTTTGCAATAAATTTTAGGCTAGCTAGCTTATCAGTAATTGAATAAACATTGGTTTTGTTATTTAATGGGATATGATGTTCACTATCACTATTGTAAATACCAATTGCAACGCCTGTCGCATAGCCATTACCTTCTTTGATAGCTAACAACTCATTATTTATTTTATCTTTAACACCGTCGAATATGATAAAAACCTCTTTACTATTATTTGGGCAGTTGTTGACCTCAATATTAAAAACGGTTGGTGAGGCTGTGTCATGTGCTTTTTTAAAACTATTAGTTGCTACAGTGCCTAATGATACTGTTTGATCTTTATTAAGTGCTTTAAATGTACAAGACGACTGAATAATTTCACCCGTAAATTTAATATTTCCATCCCAGGCATGAACAGAAAATTGAAATAAAGAAAATATGGACAATAAGCTTGCCATTAATAAGCTATGCATGAGTTTTACCTTTTATTTTTTTTAAATTGAACAACGAATATCATTACTATTTAAATTTTAAGAATACTGCTATTTTTATTTTAGGCAAGAGGTATTCTAACAAAATATAATAATTGTTTTTTCTTTAATATAAATGAAATAAAGAAATGATAGAGTATTTAAAATAATATTAAATGCATAAAATTAAAAAAACTCATTTCCTAACTATAAAATCATTTTTCTGCAGTTATTGAATAATAGTTATTTTATAAAATATGAAAGATAGTTATTAATCTGAGGTTCAGTTGGAAATCGGAAAATATCTCACACGAAGACTATTTTTTGTACAGAACGATGTCGACCGCGCGTAATGGGCAGTATTTTACTTAGCCCAGTTAAGTTATTACGTCAGATATAAATTTTAATCAGATTGATATGTTCCCAGCAAGTTTGTTCACTGAATGCATATTCATACCATAAATCAGGTTCAAGCCTTAGTCGGAAAGCTACTTTGGGTACTATGATAGCCAGAAAATACACGCGAATTTCTGAATATAAAGTTGCAAGTAGGCTGAACCGTTTTTCTTATGTCTAGCGTATGGCGTCCAAAAGATAAAATAAAAAATAACGATTCTGATCTGACTCTGTATGAAAACAGTTCTTCCGTTTCCCAAATGAACCCCATTTATTTTACTATTACCAAAAATTATTCTGTTTGTGATATTTATAATAAATTGCTGATTTTATTAGCAACTAATAATAAGCTTAAGCATACCAAATTATAAGGTAAACTGCGTTTTAGTTACAACATGCTTTTATTGGTGAAAAAATAAAACCATGCCGTTAACCAGCGAGACAAATGCTTTAAGTTGAAAATTTATTATTAAAATAGAAATAATCAACATAATTGCAACTAATTGATTATGTTGATTATGATTTAATCTTTTTGATTAAATATGAAGTAAATACCAAAATGCAGGAATAGAAGAGAAAATAATCATTACTATTGCACTTTTTTCTAAGCGGCTAAGTGATTTATTATTATTTTGCTTTTGAGCATATAGAAAGATAAATAAACCAGGCATATAAAGAATAACAGATAAAAGTAGGTTGATGGTTCCTGAAGCATAAAGTAGCCATAAACCATATAAACTGGTTACTGTACCAATAATAAGTAATGCCTTGTTAGTGCGAACAAAAGAGATTTTGATTAGGAAAGCGCCTACTAGAAAATAAGGCACTAAAATCATTTCTGACGCTATCGTTAATAACATATTATAGTTGCTACCACTCAACCAAATTAATATTAACGATAATTGTACTGCGCCGTTTGTAAGCCAAAGAGATGAAGAGGGGGCGTTATTTTTATTTTGATATTTAAATATTTTAGGAAATGAACCATGGAGCGATGCAATATAAGGAATTTCTGTCGCCATAATAGTCCAGCTTAAATAAGCGCCGCAAACAGAAAGAATTAAACCGGCTGCAATGATAATTTCACCATAATTTCCCATCATATTGATCATAAGTGATGCCATCGAGGGATTTTTCATTTCAGAAAGTTCAGCCCTCGGTACGATGCCTAGGGAGAGTAAGGTAACTAATATATAAATACTTAAGGCCGATATTACCGCAAGTAACGTTGCCAAACCAACATCTTTACGTCTTTGAGCTCGAGCTGAAACAACTACAGCTCCTTCAATACCAATAAATACCCATAGCGTGATTAGCATAGTATTTTTGACTTGTTGCCAAATTGGTATGCCCATTTCAACGCCACTAAAATCAAATTGAAAGATATCTATTTTAAATGCAAAAATAGCTAGAATGATAAATAGGCTAAGTGGAATCAATTTAGCGAACGTGGCTAATTTATTGATACCGGCCGCAGTTTGGGTACCCCTTAATACCAACCAATGAATGATCCATAGTAAGATAGATTCACCAATCAAAGATTGCCAAGTATTTCCATCACCAAAAATGATATTATCTGAGCTATCAGTAAAAAAACTCAAGGCAGCAAATACGATAACCAAATAGGAAACATTAGCGATAGCAGCACATAGCCAATAACCCCAGGCTGAACAGAAACCAACTAGTTCGCCAAAGCCTTCTTTAGCGTAAGTGTAAATTCCTCCATCTAGATCAGGTCTAATGCGTGAAAGTAACAGCAAAGATATGGCAAGAAATAAAATGCCAATACCGGTAATACTCCAACCTATTATAAGTGCTAAGGGGCTAGCGACTTCAGCCATATTTTGCGGCAGACTAAAAACACCAGCGCCAACCATTGAACTCAAGACTAAAGCGGTTAAAGCCGTCAGATTTAATTTTTTATTGTTCAAAGAAAATATCCTAAAATCTATTTGCCATAATTAGGTTTATGCCATTAATAACAATTTGTTCAGATAGTAAAAAACCAAATTGACTTGAATTAGATAGAAAGAGAAAATTTAGCTGAATTTTACGGTTATGGAACATGATATGCAATCGTTAAATATGCATAAAAAAGAAAAAATATTCGTTTTGCTTTTATTAAAGAATCGTTATTTTTTATTTTATCTATCACTCAAAAGAAAAACGGACAATTTAGTCCGTTAAAATACTTATTAATTTAACCATATGATAACATTGTAATATTTTTTTACTTATAGAGATCTGCACTAATTGTAACGCTACCACCATTAGCTTGCCATTCACGCGTAATATGAAAATATTTTGCACCTTTTTTCTCTGCACGTTTAGCAATTTGATATCTGATTTCTGGCGTGGAAGTATAGAAACCGGAGAAAGTAATTGAATCGAAAGGTACCATTTGTGCAGCTGCTGCTTTATTTACTTCTTCAATTTGATATCCGCTAGGTAGTGTTACGTTGGTTTTCCCCGAACCTGACATTGAGGTTTCAAAAAAGCGGCCTACGCTTTCCTTTGGTGCCGAAGATGAGGCTACTCCAGGTATTATAACTTTTTTAGCTTCTTCGCCTCCTTTAGCTAATAAAGCTTTACCCGTCTCTGTATCGGCGGGTACTACGGCATTATCATTTTGTACTATCCGTTGTGGGGCATCTGTGGCATAAATATAAGCAGTAGCAAGGGTGTTACCACCATCATTTAAAGCAACATTACGGACAACATAAAAATAAGCCGCCCCTTTTTTCTTGGCCTTTTTAGCCAGAGCCTCATTTAGTGCAGCTTCAGAGCTATACAAACCGCTGACTGTTACCGTATCAAATGGCAATAATCTTACTGCTTCTGTTTTAGGCAATTCTTTGATACCAGCAAAGATTCGATAAGGGGGTTGGGTTACTTTTGCCGCATCTTTACGATATAAATCAGCAACTACCCGTAAATTACCACTATCGCCTACATCATCTAGGCTTTGAATATAGTAGGAATAGGCGCCTTCTTTATCTGCTCGACGAGAAACTGCATCGGATGCTTCATAAATGGCATTAAAGCGGCCTGTGACAGCGATCCTTTGGTAAGGCTTTAATTCTTGAGCTTGTTCCGGTGTTAATTCTACAGCGGCTTGCACAGTTATTATACTGCTTAGTGAAAGTACCGCAGTTGTGATGGCCGTTATTTTCAGCTTCATACAAAATCCTTCCGCATTACACAATTTATTATCAAAATGCTGAATTAATAGTCGTATCATACAGATAATAATTATTACATGTAATAACAGCAATTGTCCCATTGTTTTCTTGTGAAACTATTAATTTAGTTGAATACTCACTGTTTTTGCCAATTATTTCTATAAATTAATATCAAGTCGTGAGCTATTTGACTAATATCATTTTTTGCCAAAAAATTTAATTTAATGTCGTGGAAATCCGATAAATTATGGCTCATGATTACTATTTTCAGTAGGTTTCAACAATGTTTTTTCACTCAATATAACAGATCTATAGAATATAATTAGTTATGTTAGCAGGGAAGAAACATCAAGCAACTTTGAACTAGAAGGGATCATTATGCGTATTGGTGTACCGAAAGAAAGAATTACTAATGAAGCACGTATTGCAGCAACACCATCAACAGTAAAGAAGCTCATTAAATTAGGTTTTTATGTCGTCGTTGAACGAGAAGCGGGTCATCTTGCTAGTTTCCAAGATGCTGCTTTTGAGGAAGCTGGCGCTGAAATTGTCGAGCAACAATCTGTATGGGATGCAGATATTATTTTTAAAGTTAATGCACCGCTAGAAACCGAAATTGCGCTTATTAAAGAGGGTGCAATATTAGTTAGCTTTATTTGGCCGGCACAACAGCCAGATTTAATGCAAAAATTAGCAGAGCGTAAAATCACCGTTTTAGCAATGGATTCAGTGCCACGTATTTCCAGAGCGCAATCACTTGATGCACTAAGTTCTATGGCTAATGTTGCCGGTTATCGGGCAGTGGTGGAAGCAGCCTATCAATTTGGGCGTTTTTTTACGGGGCAAATTACTGCAGCTGGCAAAGTGCCGCCAGCTAAAATACTGGTTATTGGCGCAGGTGTTGCCGGTTTAGCAGCGATAGGAGCAGCAGGTAGTCTAGGGGCTATTGTGCGTGCATTTGATACCAGACCAGAAGTAAAAGAACAAGTACAAAGCATGGGAGCTGAGTATCTTGAATTAGATTTCAAACAGGACTCGGCACGTAGTGATGGTTATGCTAAAGAGATGTCCGAGGCTTTTATTCAAGCTGAAATGGCTTTATTCGCTAAGCAAGCAAAAGAGGTGGATATTATTATCACCACCGCATTAGTACCTGGAAAACCTGCGCCAAAATTGATCACCAAAGAGATGGTTGACTCGATGAAGCCGGGTAGTGTCATCGTTGATTTAGCAGCACAGTCGGGCGGAAATTGCGAGTTAACCCAGCCAGATAAACTGATTGTTACTGAGCATGAGGTTAGAATTATTGGTTATACCGATTTACCTAGTCGTTTACCAACCCAATCTTCACAACTTTATGCGACTAATATCGTTAATTTAATCAAGCTGCTTTGTAAAGAAAAAAATGGTCAACTAGTCATTGATTTTGATGATATTGTTGTGCGGGCCATTACTGTTATTAAAGAAGGAGAAATTACCTGGCCGTCCCCGCCGATTCAAGTATCCCAACAACCGCAAACAAAAAATCAACTGATAAAATATGAAGAAAAACTGGCAGCGAAAAAAGTCTCACCCTGGTTAAAATATATTTCTCTAATGTTGGCGATTATACTTTTTAGTGGTTTTGCAAGTGTAGCGCCTAAAGATTTTCTTTCTCATTTTACCGTATTTGCGCTGGCATGTATTGTTGGCTACTACGTAGTATGGAATGTCAGCCATTCACTACATACACCACTTATGTCGGTAACCAATGCGATTTCAGGTATTATAGTGGTAGGTGCATTGCTGCAAATTGGTAATGGCGGTTGGGTTACTTTCTTCTCATTTATTGCGGTACTTATTGCCAGTATCAATATTTTTGGTGGATTTACAGTCACGCAACGTATGCTGAAAATGTTCCGTAAAGGATAAGGAGTTTATATTATGTCAAGTGGAATGGTAACAGCGGCATATATTGTAGCGGCCATCTTATTTATTTTCAGCTTAGCCGGTTTATCTCGTCACGAAAGTTCTAAACGCGGTAATGTATTGGGTATTACCGGGATGGCAATTGCTTTAATTGCCACTATCTTAGGTCCCGATGCGCATAATATTGGCTGGATTATTATTGCAATGGTTCTTGGTGGACTTATTGGGGTGCGTTTAGCAAATAAAGTCGCCATGACCGAGATGCCAGAACTGGTTGCTATTTTGCATAGTTTCGTCGGTCTGGCTGCTGTTTTAGTAGGTTTCAATAGCTTTATTGCACACGATGTATTTTCAGATAAGATAATGGAGAATATTCATCTGACTGAAATTTTCCTGGGTATTTTTATTGGGGCAGTAACATTTACTGGTTCAATTGTTGCTTATGGTAAATTATGCGGCAAAATAGCATCTAAACCCTTAATGCTTCCTAATCGCCATAAACTTAATTTGTTGGCGTTATTAATTTCATTTATTTTGTTAGTTATTTTCGTAAAAACGACGGCTACTGGCTTACAAGTATTTGTTTTGTTAATGATGACTATCATTGCCTTAGCATTTGGCTGGCATTTAGTTTCCTCAATTGGTGGTGCAGATATGCCGGTTGTGGTATCAATGTTGAACTCTTATTCAGGTTGGGCCGCTGCTGCTGCAGGTTTTATGTTGAGTAACGATTTGTTAATTGTTACTGGAGCGCTAGTAGGTTCTTCTGGTGCAATTTTATCTTACATTATGTGTAAAGCCATGAATCGCTCGTTTATTAGTGTTATTGCCGGCGGTTTTGCACTGATGGAATATTAGTGGACGATGAGCATAGCCAAGGAAATTATCGTGAAACCACAGCAGAGGAAGTGGCTGAATTATTAAAAAATTCCCATTCGGTAATTATTACTCCTGGCTATGGAATGGCGGTGGCGCAGGCGCAATATCCCATCCACGATATTACGATAAAATTACGTGAAAAAGGGATTAATGTTCGTTTTGCGATCCATCCTGTTGCGGGACGTCTACCTGGACATATGAATGTATTATTAGCTGAAGCAAAAGTTCCTTACGATATCGTCTTAGAGCTCGATGAAATAAATGATGATTTTGCTAGTACCGATACGGTATTAGTAATTGGCGCAAATGATACCGTTAATCCAGCAGCGCAAGATGATCCTCATAGCCCAATAGCGGGTATGCCTGTGCTGGAGGTTTGGAAAGCGCAAAATGTTATTGTATTTAAACGCTCAATGAACACGGGTTACGCCGGCGTTCAAAATCCGTTATTTTTTAAAGAAAATACTCAAATGTTATTCGGTGATGCAAAAGTAAGTGTAGAAGCTATTTTGCGCGCTTTATAAGATTTTTAATAATCGTATGGCTCTATTTAATAGGGCCATTTGCTGGATTTATTGGACAGATAAAACCATCCGGTTTAATGGCTAATAAATCACATCTTAACTTATCAATGATTTGTTCAGCGGTATTGCCTAAAAACGCCGCTGAAATACCTGTTCTGCCTAAAATACCCAATACAACAATGCCAGCATGTAATTCGTCACAGATTTCAGGGATTATGTTCTCAACCGGCCCTTCAACAACATGAGTATATTTTTCGTCAATGGTAAATTTTTGTCTTAATTTTTTCATCGCAATAAGATGCTGACCCCGCAAGACCTGATTGTAGATATTGGGATCAAAATCCGGTAATTCAATAGCAATATTTATTGGGGCAATAGGGTAGGCACTTACGAGATGTATATGTGGATTTTTAACAATCCTATTACTGATATTTTTCGTTTCCTGAATTAGTTTAATATTAAGTTTATCATGATAGGATTCTTCATTAGATAAATTAACAGCAACAACAATAGCACCATCGTTAGGCCATACTTTGTCTTTTACCATCCAAACTGCACAGGGACATTTACGTAGTAAATGCCAATCAAGGGGAGTAAATATCATGGCATCAAAACGAACATTTTGATGGGTCATTTTTAATAATAAATCATGTTTATCGGCAATAACTTCTTGAATAATCGCTTCATAAGGTCTGTTATGCCATATCACTTTGATTTCAATATCAATGCCAGACTCTAAATAGTAGTGTGCTTGTTGTTTTATCCATACTTTTCGCTGACTAATCACACCTTTGCGCATTGCATTGCGTTCTTCAGGAGATAATAAGGTTGTCATGTCATAAGAGAGATCATAGATGGGTAAGAAAGCCTTAATGCGCCCACCATTGCGTTTTACTATATATAAAGCACGTCTGAGTGCAGGCTGGTCATCCTGATTTGGGTCGATAGCAACTAACAGATTCCGGTAATTAACCATAATGGTTCCTCTTAGAGGCTGGACAACATTTATATCACTAAAGATAAACCAATATGGGTTGGGATAATAGATAGTATTATAGCCAAATCACAAAAAAATAATAAGTTAATGTGATCTGGCTTACATTTATGACATTGTTTAGACTGAGGTTTTACCCGCAATTTCGGTCAGCTTATACATATCATTAATTGTGATATATTTACCTTTGACACTGAGAGTATAATTTTTTTGGAAGCGACCCAATAAACGACTAATTGTTTCAACGGTTAAACCGAGATAGTTACCAATATCACCTCGAGTCATTGTTAGGCGAAATTCTTTTGCTGAGAAACCACGTTGAGCAAAACGGCGCGACAGATTATAAATAAAAGCAGCTAATCTTTCTTCTGCATTTTTTTTCGAAAGCAGTAATATCATTTCTTGATCATCCTTAATTTCACCACTCATCAATCTCATTATTTGTTGTCGCAAATTAGGCATTTTACCTGAAAGATCGTCGAGTGTTTCAAAAGGAATTTCACAAACCATCGAAGTTTCAAAAGCTTGAGCAAAACTTGGATGTTGATTATGGATAATAGCATCAAAACCAACTAGATCACCGGCTAAATGAAAACCGGTAATTTGTTCATCACCTTCCTCGTTAATAGTATAACTTTTTATTGTTCCTGATCGTATGGCATAAAGTGATTTTAATTCATCACCCGCTTTAAATAAGGTTTGCCCTTTTTGGATTGGTTTTTTACGTTCAATAATAGCATCGAGTTGATCCAGTTCATGTTCATTCAATGTGAATGGAATACAAAGCTGGCTAATACTGCAGTCCTGGCAATGTATAGCGCAGCCACCAGACTGGATTCGGCGAACAACGCGTTTTTCTGGGATCATATTACTTGACTCATTATGATAAGAAATATTGATTTTTGTCAATTTTAACACATATTCTATGCTTGAGTAAAAGAATTAATAATTAGTTGTATTTTTATTTAACTAATATTATCAATATAAGCAGTTCACTTGACAGTCATTTATTTTACTTAAGCTAATTGATATAACTTATAGAAAAGTAAAAATAAAATCAAATTTTGCCTAATAATATATTAATTTTTAATTAGTTTTGAAAATGTGATTATTTTTAACTTTATACATTATTTATTTGTTTTTAGTGAAATTTATTTCCTAATAATATTAGTTAATAAAGTTTTTTTATTATAAAACATATTCATAGCGATTGTTTTATTAAACGATATATGACTAAAAACGACGATTTTTGAAATTTTACCAACTAATAACTTATAGAAATAGTTTTATTGCTGTCTTATTATTTTTTTATGGAAAATAGCTAAGAAGGTGGTAAATTGTGAAAGGTTGGCAGCTAGGCATTGCCATTATTATCATATTGCAGATTAACAACGGTTATGCTGTAGCGCTATTTTTTTCTTATCCACAAGTAATATCATGTCCATCCATAGTGCAGCAACGCTGGGCTAGTAATTTTTATCCATCACTTAGTAATGAAAATGACTTTTTTAGTCAAAGAACAAGGCTTAAACCGACTTTATTGGCTAACAAAAAATGCCAATAAATTCTATGTCAATGAAGTGTTATATAAATTATCTTATTGATATTAAAAATAGATATAAGCTACCATCCAATATTACAGTAAGTAATATATGTAATTCGATAAGTGACGCTGTCACTAAGTCCTGTTTAAAACAACAAAAAAATAATATAAATGATAAATTAAAGATCAATTTTATCACAACTGATAGCAACAAGAAATTTTATTTTAATAATTTAAGTCAGTTTTCTAATAGTAGAGAATTAAATAGAATGAGAAATTTTGATGCTATGGAAATTGAATTTAATATAAATTATAAAATAAATCATAAAGTTAGTTTTGGAACGAGATTTCTTAACGAAATAGATGGTATTAATTATAAATTAACTAAATTTAATTTCATTGCCCAGTGGCACTTCTGATCAACTTATTTATTTTTTATATTTAGTCAAAATATAATATTAAATATTGGTTAAATAATTAGAGGAAAATTTACGGTTCTCAAGTACAATAATCAGTTGTTTTACTCAGCAACGGAGTGATTATTGAATGCCTCACCATATAGACGTTTTACCAAAAACGATGCTTGCTATCGAAATTGTGGAGCCGGGCGGTCCGGAAAAACTCAAACCCACCCAATTACCATTGATAAAACCCCAAAAATCACACTTACTGGTTAAGGTTGCAGCTGCGGGTGTCAATCGGCCTGATGTTTTTCAGCGAATGGGGGTTTATCCACCCCCAACAGATGCCTCTCCAATACCAGGATTAGAAATTGCCGGTCAGGTTGTTAGTGTCGGGGAAGGTTGTCAGCGTTGGAAAAAAGGCGATAAAGTTTGTGCTTTAGTTGCCGGTGGAGGATATGCTGAATATTGTCTGGTGCATGAAGCTATCGCTTTACCTATTGGTGATCTGAGTTATATTGAAGCGGCGGCATTGCCAGAAAACTTTTTTACTGTTTGGGCTAATGTTTTCCAAATTGGTCAACTTAAAAAAAATGAAACGATTCTCATCCATGGTGGTACTTCTGGTATCGGTTGTGTCGCTATTATGTTAGCAAAAATTTTTGGGGCTAAAGTATTTACTACCGTAGGTTCAGTGGAAAAAATGAAGGTGGCATCTTCTTTAGGCGCTGATATAGTTATTAACTATTTGACAGAAGATTTTGCTGAAAAAATAGCTCACTATACCCAAAATAAAGGGGTCAATATGGTGGTTGATCTGATTGGTGGCGATTATGTGAATAAAAATTATCAAATAGCCGCTAAATATGGCCGCATTATTCAGGTTGGCATGATGCGTGGGGTACCTCAGCAGGTAAATTTAATGCCATTAATGGTTAAACAATTAATTCATACTGGTTCAACAATGCGAGCAAGGACATTAGCGGAAAAAATAGCCATTGCGACTGAGTTAGAAAATAAGGTTTGGCCGCTGATTATTTCAGGTAAAATTAAACCCATTATTGCTAAAACATACCCATTAAAACAAGCAGAAAAAGCGCATCGTTTTATGGAGTCAGGTGATTTAATTGGTAAACTAGTATTAGTTAACGAGCACTTTTGATATTGTTTTTAGTATCTTTTTCATCTCACTGAGAGCTATTCTATGGTTAAATATTTATTATTAAATTACATGAATAAACGATCTAATTACCTAAAGTTACTTGTTATATTATTACCTTTACAAGTTTTAGCCCATGATGGACAAGCTTCGTTAGAACAGTATCCAACAAAAGATATTGTGGCTTATTTCAAGCAAGCACAACAAGAAGGGTTGACAGGCATTGCGCAAAAAAGTAAGTCAGTCTATGCGCGGCTAGCAACGCCGGGTGAAATTATTAAGACCATCATTAAAGGCGTTGGCACTGAGTTAATATCACCTCCTGCACAGGAGGGGGATTGGGTGGTAGAAAATATTTGTCCTGCTACAGGTAATGAGCAATATTTAGTTGAAGAAGCAAAATTTCACCAATATTATCATGATCCAGTTACAGTATTAGGCAAACCCAACTATTTACGTTTTATTCCTACAGGTAAAATGATGAATTATTTTATTGTACCTGAAACTGAATCAGCGTTTACCTTTATCAATAGCTGGGGAAAAAAACAATTATTACGGGCAGGTGATATTGTTATTCAACCGGTTAGCCAGCCTCAAAATTTTTATCGAGTGCCAAAACAGTCATTTTTATGTACTTACAATATTGTTGTAACTGCACAAAAAACGCCTAAAGATCTTGCCAGTAATTAGTAATTTGGCCGGTGATACTGATTATTTTCTAATTGATAGTCATAAAATTAATCAGGCACACTATTTTTCAAATCAAAATCGACTCATTTATCGGTTTTTTATATTTTATATTTACTCACGATAGGTAATACCTATTGAATTAATAGTATAAAGGAATTAGACGTAATTTCTTTATGTTTATACATTATGTACATATCAAATAGAAGGGAGCAGTAAAATGTCTTTGGTTAATACAGAAATTAAACCTTTTCAAAATACCGCGTTTAAAGATGGAAAATTTATCGAGATATCTGATAAGGATATCAAAGGTAAATGGAGCATTTTTTTCTTTTATCCTGCTGATTTTACCTTTGTTTGCCCAACTGAATTAGGTGACTTAGCTGATCACTATGAAGAATTTCAGAAATTAGGCGTCGAAATTTATTCTGTTTCAACGGATACCCATTTTACTCATAAAGAGTGGCATAGTCACTCAGATACGATTGGTAAAATTAAATATACCATGATTGGTGATCCAAGTTGGACATTAACGCGTAATTTTGAAGTGATGCGTAAGTATCAAGAAAATGATGAACAGAAAGAATTAGGTTTAGCGGATCGTGGTACGTTTATTGTTGATCCGAAAGGTATTATTCAAGCTGTAGAAATTACTGCTGAAGGTATTGGACGTGATGCATCTGATCTATTACGTAAAATCAAAGCTGCGCAATATGTCGCAAGCCATCCAGGGGAAGTCTGTCCAGCCAAATGGAAAGAAGGAGAAGCAACATTGTCGCCTTCACTTGATTTGGTAGGAAAAATCTAATTAAAAATTTTGTGAGTAATTTTACTGTATTCGGGTGCATTAGCACCCGTTTTTTTCGGGGATAGAGCAATGCTTGATAGTAATATGAAATCTCAACTTAAAATCTATTTAGAAAAATTAATCCAGCCAGTTGAGTTGATTGCAACATTAGATGAAAGTGAAAAGTCTGCCGAGATAAACGCATTATTACAGGATATTAGCACACTGTCTGATAAAATAACTTTTATTAAAGACAATAAATTAGCGGTACGTAAACCTTCGTTTTTAATTACTAATCCGGGTAAAGATAGCGGATTAAGGTTTGCCGGTTTGCCGCTAGGCCATGAATTTACCTCCCTCGTTTTAGCATTGTTGCAAGTTGGCGGTCATCCAGCAAAAGAAGCGGTAGAATTATTAGATCAGATCCGTCAATTAGCAGGGCAGTTTCACTTCGAAACCTATTATTCATTGTCATGTCATAATTGCCCGGATGTGATTCAAGCTTTAAATTTAATGGCGGTTTTAAATCCTAATATTACGCATACTGCCATTGATGGTGCTATTTTTCAGTCTGAAGTTCAGCAACGAAATATTATGGCGGTGCCAGCCGTTTTTCTAAATGGCCAAGAGTTTGGGCAAGGGCGCATGACTTTAAGTGACATTGTCACTAAAATTGATGTTAATGCTGAAAAAAATGCCGTTCAAAAACTGAATCAGCAGCCACCTTATGATGTCTTGATTGTGGGTAGCGGCCCGGCCGGTGCTTCAGCCGCTATTTATGCAGCTCGCAAAGGCATTCGTACTGGTATTATTGGCGAGCGCTTTGGTGGGCAAGTTTTAGATACTATTGATATTGAAAATTATATTTCTGTATCGAAAACCGAAGGACCTAAATTAGCCGCTGCACTACGTAGCCATGTCAATGATTATGATATTGATATTATCGATTCACAAATGGTGGCAAAACTCATTCCTGCCGACAGCGCGGGTCAGTTGCATAAGATTGAAACAGTATCGGGTGCTACTTTAATTTCTCGCAGTATTATTATTGCGACCGGGGCTAAGTGGCGTGATATGAATGTGCCAGGCGAAAAAGAATATCGTACCAAAGGAGTAACTTATTGCCCCCATTGTGATGGGCCATTATTTAAGGGCAAACGAGTTGCTGTGATTGGTGGTGGTAATTCCGGCGTTGAAGCGGCAATTGATCTTGCCGGTGTTGTTGAACATGTAACTTTATTAGAATTTGCCGCAGAAATGAGAGCAGACGCAGTCTTGCAGCAGAAACTAGCAAGTTTAAACAATGTAGATATCATTTTGCAGGCTGAAACCCTAGCAGTGAAAGGGGATGGTGTAAAAATGACTGGCTTACAGTATAAAAATCGGCTGGATGGTTCAATACACGATTTAGCGGTTGCTGGAACTTTTGTCCAAATTGGTTTATTGCCTAATACTGATTGGTTAGATAGCGTAATAACGCTTAATACAATGGGTGAAATTCAGATTGATGACAGAGGTGAAACCAATATAAAAGGTATCTTTGCTGCCGGCGATTGTACAACTGTTCCTTATAAACAGATCATTATTGCGGCGGGAGAAGGGGCGAAAGCATCACTGAGTGCCAGTCAGTATCTGATGAACAGCATGCAATAAAAAATTTCTTGCTATCAATCGCCCTATAGCGGCTATTTTTAAGCATCAACAACCCCACGGCCAAGGGGTTGTTTCTTATTAAATATATTACTGGCAATGAGCTTATCGCCAGGCTGCAGGGATAATTTTTTTTAACGTGTCGCTACAATGCTCTTTTGCATAATCAACCATTTGATCGTATAACATAGATGTACAAGTAAAGGCATCGCCTGTTCCAAGTAATCGATTTTTCCAATCAGTGAATATATGCGGACCAAGTAGTGTTGCATCAAGTTGGTGAGCTTTCTCCATTAAGGCATAAGCATAATATCGCAGCATTAATGGAGAATTCCCCTCAGTACCAAAAGTGTTACTGGATGAATAGTGGGTAAAAACCGCTGATAAAGCGAATAAATGTTCTGCTTTAGTTCTATTGGTACTCAATGCCAAATCATATAAATTGATAATTTGCAGGTAATTTTGTTGTCTCAAGCTATAACCTTGTTGAAAATCAAGCAGCTGAGAAAAAATTTCACTTAATTTCTGTTGATGGGCATTACTTGTTAGCTTTGTGGCATATCTTTTAGTACATAGGGCCTCAAGAAATAGCGGTTTTAGTTGGTTATCTAAATTTAGCGTCTCAATTAACTGTTTAGTTTTTTGATGTAAACTATTAGCAAATGGGTCGGAAAATAAAGGGAATTCTTGATGATAACATTGGCTCAGATTGTATTCAGTTGGACTTAAACAGCGTCCATCCTGGAAAAGAAAAATGTTATTCCATTTCGTGTTAGGGCTAGGATGCAACATTTGCGAGAGAACATTTTCCGCCACGATTAAAACTCTTTTCTCTATTTTCGGTGATAATAGCAGATAATTTTGTGCATCATTATCTGACCAATCGGCATTACCGGCATAATCACCAAAAATAGCTTTAATTTCTTCATGCTGTAATTGTTGCTGTATTTTAGGTAACGCTAGGTATTTTTCATATAAAGGATAGGCAATAACGGCACTGGTGGTATTAATATCCTGTGTTCTGGCAGCCAGTATGGTTTGAATAAAAGCACTATTCAATTCGTTTAAAGCCATCAGATGGGGGTGTTGGTCGAAATAGTGAAGAAAGCTAGTGATAATAGTCGGATTGGCATCCAACTTACTGAGTAATTGCAAAGCGTGATCTTCTAGATAACTGGCTATCAATATATTGACAAACTGATTAATCTGTTGATTTTTATTAAAAGGAGCCTTACTGAGGGTATCTAATAGCGGCAATCTGACAGGGGAAAGATTAACGTTTGGCTGGTCAACAGAATGAATTAATTGCAGAGCCAGTTTAGTTTTTAATTCACTATAACGATCATCGATACTTTCAATACTGGTTAACAGACTACCTTGGTTATTGAAATGATTAAGCTTAATATCAAGGTTAGTTGCATTCCAATGGTTAGGAAGCGCTAGGGTTAAGCTATCGTTTAGCGTCGCTCCGGCAAAGTTAGTCTGATTAATATCGAGTTCGCGTAAAATAACATTATGCAGATCAATATTGCACAAGTTAACCTTATTTAGTTTAGTGCCGGTTAAGTTAGCGCCAGTTAGGTTAACGCCAACTAAATCAGCTTCAGTCAAATCCGCTCCAGCCAAATTAGCTTTGCTAAGATTAGTATTAGCCAGGTTTACCTTCGACATGTTAGCCTCTATCATATTAGCTTCAGTAAGATCAACGCCATTCATGCTGGCTGAAGATAAGGTGGCTTTATACAAATTAACTTTTATCATGTTAGTGTTGGTTAGTTCAGAGTTAACTAAAGATGAGCCCTCCATATCGGCAAAAGAAAAATTAACGTCAGCCATGTTAGCTTTAGTTAAATTTGCTCCAGTTAAATTCGCTTTGCTAAGATTAGTATTAGCCAGTCTTACCTTCGACATGTTGGCCTCTATCATATTAGCTCCAGTAAGATCAACGCCATTCATGTTGGCTGAAGATAAGGTGGCTTTATACAAATTAACTTCTATCATGTTAGTGTTGGTTAGTTCAGAGTTAATTAAAAATGAGCCCTCCAGATTGGCAAAAGAAAGATTAGCGTCAGCCATGTTTGCATTCGTTATCCAAGCATGAATCAGGTTAGCTTCAGTCAGATCAACGCCATTCATTTGAGCTGAAGTTAGGTTAACGTTAGACATGTTAGCTCCTGTCATTTTAGCGTTGCTAAGATTAGCGCGCGTTAAGATTGCATGTGTCATTTTGGCTAAATATAAGTTAGCGTCAGTTAAGTCAACATCTGACATACTAGCGTCCGTTAGATGAGCGTTAGTGAGATCAGTTGCATGCATTTGGGCACCAGATAGCTTAGCTCTAGACAAGTTAACCGCTACCATCTTGGCTTCAGTAAGATCAACAGTAATCATTCTAGTGGAAGATAGGTTAGCGTGAGATAAGTCAACTCCGGTCATCTTAGCCTTGGATAAGTTAGCTTCAGTTAAATTTGTTTGCTCCATGTTAGCGAAAGAAAAATTAGCGCTAATTAAGTTACCCTTTGTCATCTCGGTATCAGCCAGATTAGCTTGAGTGAGATCAACGCCATTCATGATGGCTGAAGTTAGGATAGCGTTAGATAAGTCAGCTCCTACCATTTTAGCGTAGACAAGATTAGCGCGTGTTAAGTTTGCATATGTTATTTTGGCTAAAAATAAGTTAGCGTGAGTTAAGTTAGCCTCTGTCATCCAAGCATGAGTTAGATTAGCTTCCGTCAGATTAGCGCCCTGCATTTTGGCTAAAATTAGGCTAGCGTTAGACAAGTTAGCGCCGATCATCTTAGCTTCAATCAGATCAACCTTATCCATGATAGCTGAAGCTAGGTTAGCGTTAGATAAGTCAGTTCCTATCATCCTAGCTTGAGTGAGAATAACGCCATTCATATTGGCTGAAAACAGGTTAGCGTTAGACAAGTTAACGCCTGTCATCTTAGCTGTAGTTAGTTCAAGCGCACCCATTTTGGCTGAAGATAGGTTAGCATAAGACAAATTAGTTCCTATCATCTTAGCTTCAGTCAAATCAACGGCATGCATTGTAGCTGAAAATAAATTAGCATTAGATAAATTAGCCCCTACCATCTTAGCATCGGTTAGATTAGCGCGTGTTAAGTTGGCCTTTACCATTTTGGCTAAAGATAAGTTAGCCTGCGTTAAGTTAGCCTCGGTTATATTGGCGTCAGTCAGATCAGCTTCAGTAAGGATAACAGCGTTCATTTTGGCTGAAGTTAAATTAGCATGAAACAGATAAGTCCCTCTCATGATCGCTTCTGTCAGCTCAACGCCATTCATTTGTGCTAAAAATAGGCTAGCATGAGACAAGTTAGCGCCTATCATCTTAGCGTTGGTTAACTCAACGGCCTTCATTCTGGTTGAGGTTAACTTAGCATGAGACAAGTTAGTCCCGATCATCTGAGCTTCAATCAGGTTAAGAGCAGTAAAATTAGCTTTGCTAAAATTAGCATTATTTAGTTTGGCACGGTAGAAATTTCTGCGACCTTTTAAAGTAGCCACCATATCTATATTAGTTAAATTTTTTCCCTCTAAATCTATAATGGAGTTGGGATTTGCCAATATTTTTTTAATGCCAAAATTCCTTTGCGCTTTTCCATTTGTATTTGGTCAGCTGAAATATTTTCTTCCTCTCGCCACTTTTGCGCCGCCATTTTTGAGCCTTTGCCGCCTAAGCCTTGGGTTTTTAGATGATAAAGACGTTCTTGTAGCCGGACAGGCGCTAATACTAGATTACCTGCAACATCACGGTGATATTTTCGGCCATAGGGTGTGCCGGTTGTTGGATTTAGCTGCACAAAGATATCTTCACCCTGTTGTTTCCCGATATTAATGACTAGAACGGTTTTTTTTAACTCAGGCCGGTAGGCGGTTTCAATTTTATCGGGTTTAAGCGATGTGAGCGGTAAATTTTTTACTTGTTTTTCCAGCGCTTCGACGAGAGGAGTTAAGCCATGATTGTTTTGGTTTAATTTGTTGGCTGCATCTTTTAAATTATTAATCCCCTTTAGGCCTCCTGATGCCAGCAATTCAAATCCCGGATTTGCGCTGTGAATAGAGGGAGCTCCCAATTCAAGGTAAGCGGATGATGGTACAATTTTTTCCTTATGGGAAATGCCGGTATTAACGTAGTGCTTACCATCTTGCTTTACCGCCTGAGCAAGTGTTGCTTGTTTTGCTGCGATTAAAAGCTTTTCAGTGGTAGTTTCACCCATTGCACTACTAAATTGTCCGCCGATTTGCAGCCCTTTTTGCAAAAAGGGTAAAAAACTTAATATATCAAATAAACCAGTATCGATAGTTTTTTTATCATTGCTTTTTTGCGCCTCAGTAATACAGGCATAAAAAGGAATATGACTTAAGAAAAAAGCATCGATTTTTGGGGGGATGTCTTTCTGCTCGCCTGCATCATGGAGTTTTTTAAACAGCTGGTTAGCATGCAATACGGCCAGTTTTTCTAATGCTATTTTCGGCTGTTCAACCGCTTTTTTTAGTAAGGTAGGGGAGTGGATTTTCAAGGTGAAATTTTTGTTATGGCGGGTATTTTTATGATCTTTTATTAAATCAAAGATTAAATCTCGCTTGCGGTCAACGCGTGATAATTTATAGTTAGCCATTTTTTGATCTTTCTGCAAGGCATATATACGCTCTTCTCCGTTAAACGAACAGCTGAGCATATCAATTGCCTCAGGCACAGGAATAATGAGTCCATCGTTAGCGACTCGTCCCGCTACGTCAGGTGGCAGAGGATGAATGCTACTATCTCGGGCGTTATATTCAACTTTAACTTGATTTATTTCTGCCTGTTGCAGAAATTGTTGTTCTTCTTCACTAAGTGCATTAAATATTTGAGGTAAAAGAACATAGTCTGTTTGTTTAAAAACATCAGCGATATGTTGATTTTGTTGTTTAAAAATCTCATCGATATTGGGTAATAACGCTATTTCGCCTTGATTATTGTGATACTCAACCTCGTTATTTTTATATAAGTAAGTATTTAACCAATCTTCAGCAATAGCATGTAGTTTTAGTTGTTGACGGGCAAGCGCGGGCCGGCTTTGCCAATCTTGTAATAACTGACTGAGTTGGATAAAGGGATTATTCTGACTGAAGTGGTGTAAGTAATTAACATATTGCTGATAAATAGTTTGTCTATTTTGTTCAGTTAGTTGTGCAATATCATGTTTGTTTTCAGGATCTAATTGGTTATGAATTGTAGCGGGTAAATTAAAATAACGAGAATATTCAGCTGTCGTTTTTCCTGCCAGTAAAAGCGTGTCTAGTAACATGCCAGTTGTAATAATGTCATCCAGCGACATTTTATCAATTTCAGCGCCATTTTCTACCAGCAGCATCGCCCCGGCATGCAAATAGCCCCATTGCGCTTGATCTACTGTCATTTTTTGTAGTCTTTCATGTTCAAGTGGGGTGTTAAATTGCAACATTAATGTTGGCATTACTCGCTTTAGAACATGTTGTTGATAATAATTTTTGGCTTCGGCAGAGAGGTAGCCAAATTCTGTTTTACTATTTAACTGCTCCAAATAGTATTTTTTTAGATTTGCGTAATTCAGTAATGAAATAGGGTTTGCTTTATTGTCAGCGAGTTGCTTCGATAGCCAGTGATCGCAAGGCATCCCGAATACCGCCAATTGTAGCCAATCTGCTAGAGTTTTTTGTTGATGTTCTGGCGGAATTTTCTCTCTCTCACCAGCCCCATATTCATTTAATGGAATTAATAATTGCTTAACAAGGATTGCTATTTTTGTTGCGTCGTTTTTATGTTTTGCCAGATAATCAATGACTTCATTAACCAGATTAGGGGGTGGCAGGGCTTTATTATATTGATTGACGTTATCACTTTCTTTAGCCAGAAAGAGTTGTAAAAGTCTATTCTGTTCACGATAGGCTAAATGATAAAAAAAGGCGGTTTCTGAAGCGGGTAAAGTGATATTAACCGGCTGGGTTGGTCTCATTAACAAAGTATCAACACTGTTATCTGCTTGGTCAGAACTTATATTGGAGCTACTTTCAGTTGCAGCGCCTGGTTCTTCAGTCTGCGGTGTATTTGATGATATTTTTTTACCTTGCTGGATTGGCTTATCCAAATCGACGTTATCAATCGTTGTGCGCTCAGTGTTGCTTTTATTATGAGGTAAAGGTTCTGATGCAGAGGGTAACCATGGAGATGGTTGGGTTGAATCTATAGTTGGCATTAACAGTCCTTTATTTTTAATAAAAAAACAATTAATAAACCAAATATTAACAATAGTAAATATTTATTAACAATTTATTATTGTAACAAAAGTATTAATGATTGAATATTGACCAATACATTACTTATTTTAATCATGTTGCAGTTTAGGATCATTAAGAGGCTGGTATAAATGGTTTTAAACACAATTATATTGAACTAATAGGGTGTTTACGTTAAGAGCAGAAGCCATCCGGCAATGGATGGCTTTTTTTATAATTAGAAATAATCGATAAAATCTAAATTATGATTTAAGTTTCTAGTGCGTAATAATTGATTGCGTAGTTCTTCTAAAGAAACATGAGGACAACTTATTGCTGGGATCGGCGTTGTCATTGCTGTTGCAGGTATTGGGGCAGATAATTTTTTGGTTAGCTCAGCGGCTTTCATAAACTCTTCAACTCGGTAAAGGATGGCTTTTGCCGATTCAGTATCTAAGCTCTATTTATTAAACCAATGTGGTTATGATGATAAAGAAATAGCAATAGCTAAATAATAAAATATTTTAATTATTTCTTTTTTTATTCTATAACGAATATTGTTAGTTTTTTAAAATAAAATTATTTTTATTAGATTGCATAGCATCAAATTTTTTATAAATGGATATGGCAATGAAGTAAATGGTAGACGGGTTAGGACTTTATGCCTGATATATTAATGTGATATAAAAATTTATTAAGAATTCAGAATGTTGGTTTTTTATTAAGTTAAAATTAACCTTTTACATAAAATAACATATTAAAAATAAAAAGCTTTTACACCATTTATTGGCTAAACTGAAAATTAATTTCAATTTTATTTATTAATGTAAATTTAATAGCAAAAAATAAATTTTTTTGCAATTAATTGTATTAAAAATTTTGGCTTATTTTTTATACTTATACTGCAAATATTTTCTTGATTTTTTTAATTAAATAGTCATTTGAATTTAGCTATTTAAACTAAAATTAGCGTTATTCATTAATAATGATTTTAACAAATTAGTAAGGTTTGCTGGAGCCGTATATGAAAAAATATCATGTTCCAATATGGATCTTAGGAGGAATCGTATTGTCACTATTATTGATAGCCTGTGCGATGGCACAATCAGCCAAGATAAATTTAATTAAATATGCAGAAACTGGCGATTTATTGGCAATTGAACATGCATTTAAAAATGGCGCTGATCTAGAACAACGCGATTGGCGTTTACGTACACCTTTAATGGCGGCTACTCATACTAATCAAATTCAAGTTGCACGATTTTTGATTGAACATGGGGCAGATGTTAATGCGAAAGATGCCAGCTTGGATTCACCTTATCTCTATGCTGGAGCTAAGGGATTGAAAGAAATTTTAATCATGACATTGACTCATGGCGCTGATTTAAAAAGTATTAATCGTTATGGTGGAACGGCTTTGATCCCGGCAGCAGAACGGGGCCATGTACAAGTAGTACAAATATTGATTGACGCTGGTGTAGATGTTAATCATGTCAATCGTCTGGGTTGGACGGCATTAATTGAAGCGATTATTCTTGGTGATGGTAGTAATAAATACGTTCAGATAGTGCAACAATTAATTAATGGTGGTGCTGATGTTAACTTAACTGATAATTTAGGTAATACACCATTAAAGTTAGCTAAACAAAAAGGTTATCAACAACTTGTGCATATTTTACAAAATGCAGGAGCCAAAGAATGAGTGATCAACAGTTTCTGGAAAAAGCAACAGCAAGATTTTGCGTTTTTTCAGTTAAAATTAACGCCGCAAGTTGAACTTTATCAGTTATGGTAATAGCAACAGCCAATTACGCATTAAAATGTTAGCTAAAACTGTCCGGATGATTGCCGGACAGCTAAGTTACCGTTGATTAGTAAATAGACACTATACTAGATATTTAAACATAAATTTGCGTTAATTTCCTGAGCTAACAAAGTAGGTACTTCATACTCTACCGCCAGTTTTTGCCACTGTGAAACTTTCTCTATCGTTTCATCAATAATTCCGTTGATCATATCTCGAGTAAACAGGGGGCTTAGTTTTTCTAATGAGTAAAAATCCTGGCGAGAAAAATTGTCAAGTTTCCCGTTTAAGCTCATCCAATGGCTGTTTACCCATTTACTGCCGGGCTTGTAGCTATAAGCTAAATCGTAGGCAGGGGCTAACATCCACTTATCGCCTTTTAACATAAAAGAAAAATTTTTAGCGTGATCATCATGGTTACGAGCTACAATATTAAACGTCATTCTTTTTAGTAGTTGTTCTGCTTCTTTGGCTGAAAGTTTTAATTGTCTCGCAACAGCGAATAATTCGGCGTAGGAGAAAGAGCCTGGTTTTTTGTAATCAACATGAGCAAGGCCATTTAAGGTTTGTACATGGCGTTTTTTATTACCAAAACGATCAAAGCGCTCAGTAATAAAATGGCGTCTATTACCTTCAGGGAGTAGCTGACAAGGCATCATCTCTATGCCACAGCGGGTTGCCAACAAATAATAAACATATTCCATTGCACCAAACCCGACTGGATCACCAAAGGTTTGTTGATTTTTATTATGTTCACTAACACCATCGAACTTTATTAAATAATGGGTAAAACCGTCTGGAATATGGGTTTGTCCAGAACGAACCTGGGTAAAATCTTGATTAAAAGCAAGAACGGCTTTTGGTCGCGCGCCACCAGCACTCATACCAACGGAAAGTAGTGCCATCATCGCTTCGCGATTTTCCTGACCATTTTTATGCAGCTCAACGGTAAATTTTTGCCTTGAATCAAGAATTTCTTGAGTGATAGCAACCAGAGAACTGATCTCAACGTGTTGTGAAGCATTGAGACTTTTGATCCTGGTTGCAGGCACATATTCCAACGCGCCCATTCCTCTTTTACCGGTATATTGTAGTCGCTGTAATGGTGTAATGGTATCAGGTGATTTACCCATCGTTGCAACCCAGGCATTAAGTACCGCATTCCCAAAGTCATCGGGTAACGAATCAGCGATTAAACCAGGTAATCCTTTAAAGGTATTAAAATTCAATTCGGGAAAACTGTAAATACGCGTTGCTAATGGCATTTTTAATGGCGATAACTCGATCCCTTGTTTAATAAAGCTGGCATTGTATTCAAAAAAACCTAAACCTTGGCTGGTATCAAAACTTACTGCTCCCACCTCATATTCTTTATAGGTGACATTAATAACTTCCATTACCATTCTGTTAAATCCTCTGTATTATTTTTTCTATGTCCAGATGCGCGTTGTCTTTTTTTACCCTGTAACTTAGCAAGTTGAATAGGCGAGATATCTTGTTTAGGCAAAAACAGATTCAATTGTTCAAGCAAATTTAATGCTGCCATAATAGCGATTAAGATTTCTAATTGGACATTACCTTTTTCCGCATTGAGAACTGTTTTTCGGCTGATACCGGCCATTTCAGCTACTTCAGCTTGAGTTAAATCATGATTTAATCGAGCTTGTTTTAAACGTCCGCCTAATTCTGCTGCAATCGCTGAAGCTGATTTTTCAACTATGCTCATAGTATCCTCATTTAAGCACATTAAAGCACTAAAGTGGCATTTATGAGTATATATTAGCACATTATGATGGCTTTATCATGTTATTGTATAATGTGCTTAAGCGGGGACTTTATTTACAATAATAGCGCTTAAAGTTCATATATAAGGACATTATATAGGTTATAAAAAAGCAGTTAAAAAACAATTATTGCTCAATCAGCAAAAAATTTGTGCCAATCTGATACTTTATTATTAAGCTTAATTTTCTAACAATAATCATTCATACATTTAATGCTAAGAGGTTTTTATGTCAGTTCCTGCTTTTGGATTAGGTACTTTTCGTCTTAAAAGTGATGTTGTGATCTCATCGATAAAAAATGCGCTTGAATTGGGCTATCGTGCTATTGATACGGCGCAAATTTATGATAATGAAGCTGATGTAGGGCAAGCAATAAAAGAGAGTGCAGTACCACGTCAAGATATCTATATTACGACAAAAATATGGACAGAAAATCTGAGTAAAGAAAAATTAATCGCTAGTCTTCAACAGAGTTTGCACAAACTAGGCACAGATTATGTCGACTTAACCTTAATTCATTGGCCGTCTCCCAATAACGTGGTTAGTGTTAAGGAAAGTATGGAGGCTTTATTAACAGCCAAAGAAATGGGACTAACACGTGAAATTGGTGTGTCGAACTTTACTATTGATTTAATGCAACAAGCTGTAGCCGCCGTTGGCATAGAACACATTGCGACCAATCAGATTGAACTGTCGCCATATTTGCAAAATCGCCGTGTTACCGCCTGGGCAAAAGAGCACGGAATACATATTACTTCTTATATGACATTGGCTTATGGTAAAGCGTTGCAAGATGAAGTTATCCATCAGATAGCTAAAAAACATCAGGCTACGCCGGCACAGGTAATATTATCCTGGGCGATGGCGCTAGGTTATAGTGTGATCCCATCTTCAACAAAACGGGAAAATTTAGCCAGTAATTTAAAAGCGGTTGAATTGAAACTAGATAGCGAAGATATGGCTGTAATAGCAACGCTTGATCGTGATGAACGTCTGGTTAGCCCTGAAGGATTGGCTCCTAAATGGGATAATTAAATTTTGTTGTTTTTAATCATGAATTAGGCTCCTGCGGGAGCTATTTAGAAATTCAATTAGATAATCAATAAATATTCGGATCCTTACACTGACTGGCTGATCACTGTAATATACTGCATGGAAGGGGATTGTCAGTGGTAAACGTTGCTCAACAAACAACTCAACAAGTTGACCAGCGGCGATCTCTTTATCGATCATAAAATCGGACAGGCATGCAATACCGTTACCGGTTAAACAGAGCTGCTTAAGGGTTTCGCCACTATTGGAAGAAAGGCCAACAGCTATTGTATGTTGTTGGCCGGAGTGCTCGGATATTGGCCAACTATTCAGAGAACCGGGTTCAGTAAAACCTAAACAAAGGTGATTTTGTAACTCATCAATCGTTTGGGGAACACCAAATTGTTGTAAATATTCTGGTGAAGCAACGATTTTTCGTCTGCTGGAAAAAAGTAATCTAGCTCGTAAACTAGAGTCAGCTAGCTTACCTGCACGAATAGCGATATCAACTTTGCGTTCAATAAGATTGATATAACTTTCGGAAGAGATCAGCGATATTGTTATTTCAGGATAACGCATACGGAACGTTTTGATCATTGGCATCAGTAAGTGCAACACCACAGGAGTTGCTGCATCAATACGTAATAAACCACTTGGCCTATCTTTAGATTCCATCAACTCATTTTCAGCCGCCGTCATTTCTTGCAATGCATGTTGAATACGGTTGAAATAGTGTTTGCCTTCATCAGTTAAACTAAGTTGCCTAGTAGTACGATTAAGCAAGCTGACACCAAGTTTTTTTTCCAGTTTTTTTACTGCTCGACTAACAGAAGAATTGGCTAATTGCAGTTGTTCTGCTGCTTGGCTAAAGCTGCCATTTTCTACTACTGATACAAAAATCATCAACTCTTCAGAATTTGCTTTCATTAATATTATTCCTACAGCCAGTTACTAATGCTTAGGCAAGCTAAACAAATTAGATAACTTTAAAATTAATTTTTTGACCACCAATAAAAATAATACCATTTGTTTAGTAGTGATTTTAGTCATTGATCAGATTATTGTTATATAAGCAAATAATTTTATACATTCTCTTCATTTAAGCGTGGTTTTTTACCGCCTATTATAATTATAACGAAGTTAATTAGAGGTTATGATGAGTAGTATCTTAATTATTAATGGCGGCAAAAAATTTGGCCATTCTGGGGGTCAATTAAATGATACGCTAACTAGAGTAGCAGAAAATTATTTAGCTGAAATAGGTCATGCTGTTGAAGTGGTACATGCTGACAGCCAATATGATGTTAACGCTGAAGTACAAAAAATTTTACAGGCTGATGTGATTATTTGGCAGATGCCGGGATGGTGGATGGGCGCGCCATGGACGGTGAAAAGATATATGGATGAAGTTTTTACCCAAGGTCACGGCTTATTGTATGCCAGCGATGGACGCACCCGCTCAGATGCTAGTAAGAAATATGGCTCGGGTGGGTTAATTCAGGGCAAGAAATATATGTTATCACTAACCTGGAATGCACCTTTAGAAGCTTTTACCGATGAAAGCCAATTTTTTAATGCGGCCGGTGTAGATGGTGTTTATTTAGCTTTTCATAAGGCTAATCAATTTCTGGGTATGGAACCTTTATCAACATTTATTGTTAATGATGTGATTAAGTCTCCTAATGTTCAAGCTTATATCGAAGAGTATCGTTTACATTTGAGCAATGTGTTTGGTTCATGGCAGTAATTGGGTGTATTCGCTGCTAACACAGACACTGAATTTATTTCACTACCATGAGGCTATAAAACCTTTTGGCGGGCAAGGGGTTATACATAACATAGGGTAGCGTATAAAATGGAACAGCGGACATAGAAGATGAGTGGGGCTGTTTAACAGCCCGCATTCTCTCCTCAGAGCGTAATGGCTATTTCTGCGAAGTTATTTTGGCCCTGACGCTTGGCAAGCTGTGATTAGCAGCATTATCGTTTGCCTAATTTTTCACAATGCGATATCGTCTTTTCAAAAGCGAGAGCAATTGCATCCTGCATGGCCTTTTCACAACCGGTTTCGTTATACATATTAGCGAACAACTGATAATCAGAAACAAAATCTAATGGGGCGAATTTTGTTGTCTCATTATTTAAGTGTGTGCTGAAGTCAAATCCTACTTTAGGTCCAAATTGGTTTGCCGTCCATAAAACCTCGTGCGGTGAGTGTCCGCCATCGTAAGTCATAAACATCATGGTGCCAAGCAGCGCAAAATTAGGGTCGATGTTCAGACCTTGCTCACGTAGGTATGACACAATACCAAGCATAATGTTCGTTGAGCCAGATATCCCGGCACTATAAGGGATCCCATTTCGCAGGGCGGTAAGCATAGGAGTTATTTTCTGATGTAGTTTAGGTTTGTAATGCAATGCCGGTCTGTCGGTTATTGTCATCCAGCTTTCTGACACTGCGGCTAATTGATGCCGCAGCGTTATCCCTGCAGCAGGGGAAACAGGATTGTTTGGGGTTGAGTCAGTGCGACCTCGGTGTGGAGTAAGCACAGATTTGTAATTTGAGTTGATCTGTTGGTACCAAGGGGCATTTCTTAAGTTATCTATTTGAGAAAAGCCATTAAATAACTTAACGGATAAATAGGGGATAACAATACTTTCAAACCCATTGGTTATTTCATTACGTAATAGTTTTAGCAGTAATTCCTTTGATTTTGGCCAAGCAGATACAGGAAATTGGCTAATACCATCTACTTGATTAAACCAAAATCTTGTATCACCTTTAACACGTTTTTGTAAATATTCTACCAACGTTCTTTGTGTTGAGTCCGCTTGGCTTTCCAATAAATCCGCTATTCCATTTCCAATAGCATGCATCACGTTCAATACCTCTTGAGGAGGATTATTGACAAGCTCAGCGATCCAGACTGATTCAAAATACCTGCCATAAATATTATCGTGTAGTCGCGTCAAATGAAGATCTCTTTCATTTCTAGGTAAAAGATATACTAAATCTGTCGCAGGAGAATTTTCACAATAGGCCAGATTTGCTAAATCGTTTAATCCATCGCTACGCAGAGCATTACTGTCGTTAGTGAGCGATTTTACAGTTTTTTCCAAGTTCATATCATGGGCCAACCAGCGACTTTTTTGCGCCTGTAACAAATCCGTTATCAGTTTTTTTTGCTGCTCTGTATTCTCGAATTTAGTTAAGGCTTGAGCTAATGTCGTTATCCAACGCATTGTAACCTCTGACGGTGTACTACATACCGGTTTATTAAAGGCCTGTGTCGGACTGACGGGGACGTGTGGTGATGTCAGTATGGCAAAGTCAGCCATACTGAGATTTGTTTTAATCTCTTTCCCTAGCATATTCCCAATGAATTCAGCCGCTTGATTTGCGCGAAAGTGCAGTGTGCTAGACTTATTTACCTCTTCCATTTTAGCCACGTAAAAATAGTTTCCATCTGGTGACTTTCGTAACAATAAGCAATCATCAGCAGATATTTTGTTATTTAGTTCTACTAATTTTGATATAAATTTTACTAATTCGGATATAGTTAGCGGTTCTTTTGAATTTTTAATTTCCACTTCTTTAGGTAGCTCTATTCTATAGATCCCCGGATTGGACTCAATGTCATCAATGATTTTGTGATAAAGTTTTGCCAAATCCATTTCATTCAATATTTGCGTCTGCTCGTTTTGAGATCGTAACAGTAGATTGCATCCATCTTGTTGAATTGTTATTTCCTGGCCATTATCTAAAGTGACTGTTATATGGTCTTTACCATTCTCGATCGCTACTGATAATTCATCCGCGATAGCTTTAGCGTTATAGCAAAATTCATGAATTTTGGGATTTACATTGGCATACCGTTCGACAAGATAGAGGATCCCATATCCCAAACCCAGTGTTAGGACACCGACAGCACACTTGGCAAATTTTGTCATCATCGAATTATCATAGTTTCCCGCGGCGTAAGCCAGGTTATCTGATGCTTGAAAAGCTCTGAAGTAAGTATTAAGTGATGTAGTCATTTTTAGTAAAGTCTCTAATTGGTTAAATCAATGTATAATGCAGCCTGTTGAGATTTTTTCATGATCAGCATTAACGTTCATTGTTCCCCGGTCAGTCTGCTCTGGTTTTATCGCCATAGTCAGTACGCTAAAGGGCGGTAGCAGCTTTGGTATGTGTACAACACCGAAACAGAGCCAGCATACTGCTCTAGACCTTCGGTTCTCAAACCGCTGAAACTTGTCGCCCAGTTATTGCAATATAGGAGACACACTAACGACGATTAAGGCAGTTATAGCCGGAGAGTGGTTATACTATGACAAGAAGATGGCAGAATGGGGTATCAGGTGATACCCCTAATCGGGGTTGTGGGAGCCTATGTTAAAGCTAGCTAAAAAATTTACCCCTTTAGAATTCAAACTTTTTGCAGCGGCATGAAGAGGGGGATCATAGCCACTTAATTAATGGATAGTTTTGCGTTCAGGATATTAATGGAGCGGTTTTTTAGTTATTTTAATTGTTTTTTAGTACCTATTTTTAATTAACTAATCGATTTTTATCAAGTATTAACATTCCCTCATATCCTTTAACTCAGCATAATAGTCGTTAGTTTAACTAAGGAAATCCGGTTATGCTGTTAAAGCGTAGAGCGGTTGTTTTATGGACAAAGCAAAGATGCCCTGCCCAAATAATTAAAGGAGTATTTTAATAAAAAAAGGAGGTGATTGATGAAAGATATCATTAAAATTATAGCATTATATTTAATGTCATTATCTTTAACGGCTAATGCCATTCCAATGGCGATTAAACACGGCACAACACTTTATGATCCCGCAAAGGCATGGAGTGGTTATATACTTTTTGCCAGTCGGGACGCCAAAACTTATCTTATAGACATGACGGGAAATGAAATTAACCGTTGGCCCTATCATGCTTTTCCTGCATGGCCTATAACAGGCGAAAATTCAGGTAAAATTTTAGTTGAACTCGCTACTATAGATAATTATGGTGTAGATTATCAACCGTTTACTGGAATGCGAAATGTCAGTATTGGCGAAGTCAACTGGCAAGGAAAAGTTGTTTGGCAATATGGTTCGAAAATTGATCCTGCTCATCAGCATCATGAAATTCAGCGTTTGCCTGATGGTAACATGCTTATTTTACGAGCTAAGAAGAAAAGGATCGATGGATGGGATCACGATATAATCGATGATTATATAGATATAATATCCCCAGAGGGAAACAGCGTTTGGCATTGGTCGGTTGCTGATCACTTTGATAAGCTTGGCTTTGACTCACAACAACAAAAAATAATGAAGGGTTCCAGAATTGGCAATTTATTTCATATAAATACTGCTACACCATTAGGCAAAAATAAATGGTATGACAGTGGAGATAAACGCTTTGCTGCAGATAATATACTTATCAACTCAAGAAATGGTAATTTAGCTGTTATCATTTGCCGTAAAACCAGTGAAATAGTCTGGAGGCTAGGGCCTCACTTTCCATCAGTTAACTATCAAGGGGGAATACCCAGGCCAATTGACCAGATAATAGGTTCGCATAATATTCATATGATTCCTTATGGATTACCAGGGGCAGGGAATCTATTAATATTCGACAACCAAGGTGCAGCAGGCTTTCCACAGGCAGAAAATAACATCGTCTCAGCTTCCAGAGTGATTGAAATTGACCCCCAATCAATGAAAATTGTCTGGGAGTATAATGCTGACAAATCTAAGCAACCTTTATATAATTTTTATAGCTCCTTCATGAGTAATGCTCAACGTTTGCCAAATGGCAATACTTTGATTACTGAGGGGCAAAATGGCCGGTTATTTCAGATAACGGCGGAAGGAGAAATAGTATGGGAATATGTCAATCCATATTATGGCAATGCCGTTAATCCTGTTGAATACAAGTCGAATAAGATTTATCGTGCTTATGCGGTTGATTACTCATGGGCACCAAAGGGAACAAAATATAGTGAGCATCCTATACAGGCAGATTGTGTAAATTATAAAAGTATGCCTGGATGTAATTAAATAAATTTCAGAGGGAGGTGATTTTTAATAAGAATCACGTTCCCTAAAGTTTTTTATCGTGAATAGTAAGGGAGGGCGAAATTTGAAAATCTCAACGGGTTCATTATTGTTAATTTATACGTTTTTAGCTAATGCTTGTCCTAATGGTTTTTATTATGACGAAAATAGAAAATTATGTGTAAATAAAAATGATGCTAATTTTACATCAGAAAAACCATATGTGTGCGTAGAAATAATAAAAGCGATGCCTTGCCTGGATAATTAATAGAGAGTGGCAAAAACTGATAATATATACATATAGTTATTTCTTTATCGTTTCATATAAATGATGGCAATTTAACATAATATACATTATGCGAATATTTATTATAAAATTCATTGAAAGCGGGGCTGTAAGTTATTTTATCTGTTTAAATGCGCGTATTTTTCGGCGGTAGTAAAACAGCGATCAAACATACGATTAAGGTGCATTTTATCCTCGGGTGTCATCAACGGGATATTTTGCGGGACTTCCACTTTGTTGGTAACACGATTAAATTTTCCTGCTATCCCAACAGGTCTTGCCTTTGAATCGTGATAAATGCGGTCATCTTTTTTTACAGCTGATGGATTTAAATTTGAATAATTAGAGTTATTTATATTCATAATATCAAAATTTTTATGCATGTGAACATATTGTTATCCTTGATTTTACCCTTCCCTATAGAAATGTTACAACTGGAAACATTAAATATGTTTCCAGCGATCCTAACCGATAAGTAAATTAAGAAACTTTTTCTTTCTTTTCTTTTAAGGCAACCGTATTTGCAGCATCAATTTTTTGATGTTTTTTATGTTCTTGCACATTATTTCGTTCAGGTATTTTTTTATTCAGATCTACTGTGATTTTTTTCGATATTCCAATAAAGAATCCACCATCCTCGATGGACAGATTTTCACTATAAATTTCACCTTCAATCATGCCATTTTTTTGAATTTCGATTAAATTTGATTCAACACGACCTTCAATTTTGCCATCGATAATTGATTTTTTAGCTAATATACTGCCTGTTACAATGCCAGTTTTTGTTACAATTACCGTGTTTTGTTTACATAAAATATTGCCGATATATTTACCATCAATAAGGATATCTGCATCTGAAACAATATCGCCAGTAAAACAAGTTTCAGCGCATATAATGGTCTTCATGTCACTTTTGTTTTCAAGATTATTCTCTGTGCTTTGTTTGTTTTCTGTACTTTCAATTTCCCGTTTCTTAAACAAAATCTTTCTCCTAAAATAATAGATAATTAGCAGGCTAGAGACTAATCCACTGCTAAAGCAACCCCAAAAAAAACCAGTAGAATACATGATAATAGAAAAACACCATGCAACAATTGCTACATTGATTAATCGCACCTAGTCCTCCACCGGATTTTAATTAACTAGCACAGTATTAAATGCAGAGTTTATGATGCGTAAAGTAAAAATTTTTTTTGTCATCTCCATGATAATTTTATGTCATTAATCGTTTCACTTTTATATAAAGCGGATGTTGTTGTTAAGGTATTTAGTGTTTTGTTAAATACTGCTAGATTAACATGTCTCATAGATTGATTTTTTAAATTAAATCATCTTTTTAATGTTCCCATAATGCAAAATACGGATTGTTATTATATAGAGAAAATAAATAGCACTTTTTTACCTATTATAAAATAGCTAAATTGCAACAAAATTAATCATTATTCATGATATTAGTTAGCTTTTGTATATTACAATGTATCTTCGGTTAGAAATGTTGACTTATGTTATAATTTTTATACTTTTATTCTAAATCAGAAGAATTATAAAATTATTATTTAAGTTAATTTTTTAATTTTATAAGTGTGATTCGTTACTATTTTGATAACAAGATAAGCGTTATTTTGTTGAAGTAATATAATGAATTTGATAGTTATTTTAAATGATAATTTATATTAAAAGTATAATTAAAAGCGACTAATTATCTATTAGATTAGCCACTTTTTTACTGATGTTTTATTATTAAAAATAGCGTTAATTATCACTTAATTTGCACTGATAATCTTGAATTGTCCCCGCTGAACCAAGATTGAAATCGAGCAATTTTAATCGGCTTGCCAACAAAATAAACTCATTTTTTTGTGTGCTGGGTATCATCGCTAAGCCATAATAGGCAATATTATCACCCTGCTCTGCGACATACTTTTCTAGATAATTAAAGGGTGATATTTTATTTATGTCTGACGCGAAAACTTTAATGGCTAGGTATTGATGACTATTAATTCTTTCCTTTAAGGGTTGCCAGTTCGCGGTTATGGTATGCTCATTTTCTTTTATTGATTGATAGACTTCAGGTTTTAAACAGGCTAAATGAATGTGTAATTGCTCTTGTGTGCGACCATATTTTGAGTTTATAGCAAGAGAAAGAAATTGCTCATTGATGGGTTTATTGGCTGATTTTATAAATAGCTCCCGATTTTGCCATGCTAACATGAAATAATTTTCTGTATTTTTTTGTTGCAAAATAGGACTTTCAATGCCAGAGATTTTATCTAACGGTAATAATAAATCATGTAATGGTCCCTTCATGTCCTTATAAATAACATACCGATGTTGTTGGTCAACTTTGATACATGGAGATTGTAAATTGCCATTTTTAAACTGAGGGATACATTGTTGATTAATAGCTTGCCATAACTTATCACTATTTATTTTTATATAGGCAAAATAAATTAATATAGATAAAAGTAAAGCAAAAAATATCTTGAGGACTAATTTGATAGTTTTTTTCATAAAAAATCCTATTATAAAAATTTCCTTAAAAGCATTTTAGAATGGCTGATTTAGCGCGACTATCAGCGTTTATTGCTCATCCAGTATAAGGTATATGTAAGTTTATTCTATCTATTTGTTAATTTAATGTGCTAATTATTTTTCTTTTTTAACGGAATGTAACTTTAATACGCAGCTAGCATGCTTTAAAGATATTACTTGACTCTTTTTATGCGAGGTTTTTTACTTACAGCTAATTAGAATCATAATAATAAAAGAAGGTAAATAATGATAATTTTTGTCACTGGTGTTACCTCGGGGTTTGGTGAGGCAATAACTAAAAAATTTATTGCTAATGGCCACATTGTTATTGGTACAGGTCGACGAGAAACAAGGTTAAAAAAACTGCATCAGCAGTTAGGAAAAAATTTTCACCCTATCCTGCTAGATATAATGGATAAGCAAGCCATTAATGATGTAGTTAATAACTTAAATTTTAAAAAAGTTGATGTACTGGTAAATAATGCTGGTCTAGCTTTAGGCTTAGATACCGCTGAAACGGCTAATACAGATGACTGGGATATTATGATTGATACTAATGTGAAAGGATTAGTTCATATGACGCGCGCAATATTACCAGCAATGGTAGCTGCTAATCATGGTCACATCATTAATATTGGTTCCATTGCAGCTATTTGCCATATAAGGGAGGAAATGTATATGGTGCCACTAAAGCCTTTGTAAAACAATTTTCTTTAAATTTACGTGCTGATTTACAAGGCAAAAAAATAAGGATAACGGATATTGAGCCAGGTTTGGTATCCGGAACGGAATTCTCTAATATACGATTTAAAGGTGATGCAGAAAAAGTATCCGAAACTTATAAAGGCGCCAATGCCTTAACAGCAGAAGATATTGCTGAAGCTGTTTTATGGGTTTCAACGTTACCTGCACATGTTAATATTAATATTTTGGAAATGATGCCTGTTTGCCAATCATTTGCTGGCCTAAGCATAGATAGAGAATTTTATAACGATAATTGCTAATCTTTAAATATATTTTGTTATAATATAGCTCTATTTAACTAGAGTAAATATTTTTTTACTAATAAGAAGGTGGTAAATTATGTTTAAAAATATATCAATATTAGCTTTATTGGCTGGTTATTTGTCTATCGGAACTGTTTCGGCGGTAGAATTATTTGTTCATGATGGTAATAGTGCTTTAACAAAAGAACAAGCGCGTGAACAGAAAGAGCAATGGAATGAAACGCAACTATTACGTAAAAAAGTTAATAAACGGACAGAAAAGGAGTTTGATAAGTTAGATAAGGCAATTGACGAAAGTGAGGCTTGCTATAAAAGTAGTAAATTGAGTGCTTATTGGGAATCTAAAACTAAACGTTGTTTGGACAGTAATACAGGGCAACCTATACGTGCTTAAAAATGTTTTAAACCTTAAGGGAATGGACATGAAAAAAATATCTTTATTAAGCTTATTGCTATGTTTTGCCGTACCAACGATGGCACTAGCATCATCTTCTTGTGAAAATATTAAGCAGGATATTACAGACAAAATTGTTAAAAAAGGCGTTTCCTTGAATGCATTTAAACTAGAGATTTTACCAACTAAACAAGTAGATGCAACAAAAGTTAAAGTTGTTGGTCATTGTCAAGATGATAAATTTAAAATTGTTTATACCCGCTTCCTACATTATTAGTACTTAATGATTAAGGGTGACATTAAAGATGCACCCTTTTTTGTTTTAGTATTAGCAATTTCTAATCATGTTTTTTAACAGCTTTTTATCTATATACTCAGATAAATCCCGCTCTTCCGGCCTCAGTAAATAAGGAATTTCCCCTAGTTTAGGTGCTGGTATGTGACACTGTAACCTATCAATAATTTGCGCATAACAAGTTAAACCAGGATTAATACGATTGGCTATCCATCCAATTAAACTAACGCCGTCTTGAATAATAGCGTGTGCTGTTAATAGAGCATGATTAATACAGCCGGGTTGTATACCAACAACTAAAATAACGGGTATTTTCTGTTGGATCACCCAGTCGGAATAAAACGTTTGCTGATTAAGTAAGTGACGCCACCCTCCACAACCTTCAATAATAATATAATTGGCTTTTTGCTTTAGAATAGTTATTTTTTTATTAATTTCATTAAAATCAATAACTGACTCTTGTTCTTGGCTATTTTGAATGATTATTGGATTTATTTCATTAGCAGTTAGAGAAATAGGTGATGATTGTATAATAGTACTGGTAAATTTGGTTAGTTCATCCACGACTGATGTCTTTTGAAATTTTGTCTCTATAATAGGCTTATAACCTATTGCACTGCCAGCGTTATTGTTGAGTGATTGCAATAAAGCACGGGTAGCAATTGTTTTACCTACATGGGTATTTGTTCCTGTTATAAATAAACTTGTCAACATATCTTAAACCTTATCTATAATAGATTAAGAAATTTTGAAGAAGTTTAAGATATTGTATTTTTTTAGAAAATTGCGTTAGCTCAATTTTTTACTTAATTCGTTTTTGCCAAATTTTTATCCTTTCATTAATTTAGCCAATAGAGAACCATTATATAAGGCATCTTTGATAATAGCGGTAGCTAATATTGTTCCTTCATTATTAAATTTAGTGGCTACAAGGGACATTTTATTTTGGTAACAAGGTAAAGATTTTTGTAGAATATGTTTACTAATGACAGGAAATAGTTGATTTTTTACTTCATTTAAAGGCGAGCCAATTAAAATTAATTGGGGATTGAAAATATTAACCATTACAGCAAGGGTATTACCGATTTGTCGGCCTACCTTCTCTAGAATATCAACAGCAATTGGATCTTGCAGGTTAATAGCCTGACAAAAATCATGGATAGAGATTTTTTCTTTATTTAGGATAGAATTGGGATATTGATGAGCGATAGATTGAACTTTTTTTAATATTTGTGGGATTGCAATATGAGTTTCCAAACAACCCTGGTTACCACAATAGCAATCTACCCCCTCAAAATTGATATTTATATGCCCAATTTCAATTGCATGACTATTACCTAAAGGTAGGATACTCCCTTTAGTCACAATACAAGCACTGACATGATCATCAACCACGATTTGAATTATATTTTTTTTATACTTAGATGTATCGGAAAAAAACTCACTCATGGTCCAGGCAGTAGTACAATTTTGCAAATAGATAGGTAGACCAATACGAGTTTCTAAACGTTCTCTTAGTGGAAAATTTTTAATACTATAATAAGGTGAGCTAATTATAATGCCATCGATGGAATTAATAATAGCATTAGTAATTACACTAATTGCTACCAATCGCTCTAAACAACCTTGATGGCAGGAAAAAAAATATTCGATTTTTGTTAATAGCTGCTCGTTAAATGAGTCATTATCATTGGCAATTAGCTCAGTAATGTCTTCATGTAAAAGTTTATTATTTAGTTCATATAACGATAGAATTAATGAACCCTTATTAATCCTAATACATAAAAACTGCCAACCTTGGCTAACAATTTCCAAGCCAGTTATTGGCCTCCCCCTAAAACCTAAATCAGGGAATTCGACCTCTCTTATCAAGTGTGCATTAATAAGTTCTCTGGTAATTTTTGTGATACTAGCTGGCGCTAGTCGGGCTTTTTTTGCCAAAGAAATTCGAGATATAGATCCAAATTGATCGATAAGTCGATAGACAAGCTTTAAGTTGATCTGTTTTATTTGATCAGTATGCCCTACTTGCTGATTCATAAAAATTTTACTCAATGTATTAAAATCAATTGCAATTATGAAGAGCATTTTTTGTATATGTGAATTTTAGCTTTTATTTTGTGATCTAGAATACAGTTATAAAAAAAACATCTTATAAAAAGAAGTATTAATAGCAATTAACTTAATCGATAGCATGATTTTTAACTGCAATTTATGGCATAAAGAATAAGTTTTTATGCCATAAATATTATTCTAATAAAAACCGAGCACTTTCCACCATAATAGGCCAATTGTAAGAAAAATGGCCTGATTGACTAAACTAATAATAAAACCAACCTTCCACCATACGCCTGTTGGGACATAACCTGCACCAAAAAGAATTGGCCCACGAGCATGGGATATTGAGTTAAAGAGCAATATAGGCTGCTAGAAAAAGCAAGCATTAATGCTGTGGGAACTGTGGGAATACCTAAATTGATACCAACCCCTAAGAAGACGGCATAAAGTGCAGCAATTTGAGCATTACCGCTGGCAAAGAAATAGTGGATGTAAAAATAGGCGGCATTAAGTATCAATAGAATAATAACCCAATTAGTATTTAACATACTATGGCTGAGACTGTCACCAATAAGATTGCCGAACCAAGTCGTAAATCCTAGAATTTTCAGCTCATTAGCCATCATTAATAGAGCGGCGAACCAGATAAGGGTATCCCAAGCATCTTTTTCTTTTTTTACATCTTCCCAAGTTAGTACACCGCTAAGTAGTAATACAGATAAACCAGTAAAAGAAGCAGTAGTAGGATCAATACCTAAAATATCACCAAATATCCATAATATAAGTAGCAACAATACGGTGGCTAACATTAACCATTCATTACGTTTTTTAATTCATCATGTGCGATTTTTGGCGCATCTGGAGTATGACGAATAGTTGGTCGAACTAACCAATATACCAATAGAGGAATAATAATAAATGAGATTAGGCAAGGAATAATCGCCGCTAATAGCCAGCTACCCCAGGTAAAGGTAACACCTGCATTAGAGGCTAGTTTAACAGCCAGTAAGTTTCCCGTATAAGCTGTCATAAACATTGCCGCAGTAATATCATTAATATTACCAATACAAGTTATCAGAAAAGTTCCTATTTTTCGCCGTGATTCGTTTTCTGGATGGGAGTCAAAACTACGTGCTAAAGAATCAGCGATTGGATAAATAACACCACCACAACGTGCCGTGTTACTTGGCATAGCTGGAGATAAAATCAAATCAGCCACCGCGAGACCATAAGCCAATCCTAGAGTTCTTTTACCTAATAACCGGATCATTTGTAATGCAATTCGTCGTCCTAAGCCGGTTTTGATAAAACCTCTAGCAATCATAAAAGCAACCACAATAAGCCAAATTAAACTAATATTAAGTTCACTTAAAGCAGTTACAATGGCATCACTTGCACTCTCATCTCCGGCGGCGTGAGTAAGGGCAAAAATGGTAATTCCAATTAGACCAATTGCCCCGATGGGTAATACTTTAGCAACAATTGAAGCAATAGTTGCTATAAAAATAATAACGGTCTGCCAGGCAGCAATACTTAAGCCTGTTGGTGGGTTTTGATACCAAAAAAATGTTGCGATTATAGTGATAATCATTAGAGGTAGCCATTTTACTTGACTCGTTATTTTGTTAGCCATAACTGCTCTTTCCTTCTGCTCAGTTCTATTTTCATGAATTGTATAATAGCGCAGTAATAATTTTAGAGCGTTAAGATATTAATGCATATCTTTTAATATCAAAATAAAGGTGAAATTTATAGAGATAATACTAATGAAAAATAAAAATATATAGATATACAAAATTTTATTATGTTTGATTAAATGTTTTTTAGTATAACTTTGATTGATAATTTTTTAATGATTAAAAAATGATAAGCATCTAGATGTTTTATAATGATTAATTAAATTTCATTCAATTTATTAAGTTAATGGATTAATTTATAATTGATATAATAAATATATAAATGAGCAGAAGAAAAAAAGTATTTACAAAAGTTTTGTCAGGCATTTTAGTTAAAATTTTTTAATTAAAGTAATACACCTTTTGTTATTTATGTTGTTATCTTTAATATGCTTATTCAATTTATATATTGGACAAAATATGTCATTTTATTTATTCTGGTATCAATGACTAGTTAATAATTATCAGGTATTCGATGAAAATATCTCAAAAAGATAATAAAGAGAATGATAGTTGCCAAAAAGACAACTTTCAGCATCATATAAAATATCGTGATGCTCTCTATATACGGGTTACTTTGTCATTCTATATGGTGGGATTATCGACTTTTGCCTTACTCTATTTTGTGCAACCAATACTTCCCATTTTGTCAAGCGAGTTTAAAATATCACCTGCCCAATCTAGTATGTCACTTTCATTGTGTACAGGCTTGCTTGCGCTGGGACTGCTTGTTACCGGTCCCCTTTCCGATGCGATAGGCCGCAAAAATATTATGGTGATTGCTTTAATGAGTGCGGCTATTATTACCTTTATCAGTGCATTTATACAAAGTTGGGATGGTATTTTATTAACTAGAGCATTGGTTGGTCTTGCTTTGAGTGGTGTTGCGGCTGTTGCCATGACTTATCTTAGTGAAGAAATTCATCCCAACTATTTAGCACTTTCAATGGGATTATATATTAGTGGTAATTCGATAGGTGGTATGAGTGGGCGCTTAATTACCGGTATTCTAACCGATCATTTTTCTTGGCGAATAGCAACGATTGTATTTAGTTTGCTCACCTTTATTGCTGCCATTATTTTTTGGCGTTTATTACCGCCTTCGCAACATTTTAGAGCCTCCTCAGTTCGTCCCCGTTTCCTATGGGTTAATTTTAGAGTCCATCTTAGAGATAAAGGATTACCTTTTTTATTTATGATTGGTTTTATCATTATGGGAAGTTTTATAACACTCTATAATTATATAGGTTATCGATTATTGGAAGCTCCTTATAATTTTACTCAGACTATGATTGGGTTATTATCTTTCATTTTTTTAGCCGGAACTTATAGCGCGTCTAAAGCTGGTTTTTTAGCATTAAAGTATAATTATGCAGATATTTTATTTATTGCGATTTGTTTAATGTTTATTGGTATCGCAATTACTTTTTTTTCCCCGATCACAATTATTTTATTAGGTATGGTGATATTGACGGTAGGTTTTTTTGCTGCTCATGCTATTGTCAGTAGCTGGATTGGTAAACGAGCAAAGCGAGCTAAAGCTCAGGCATCATCATGGTATTTGTTCAGCTATTATGGTGGATCCAGTATAGCCGGCACATTAGGCAGTGTATTTTGGAGTAATTGGAAATGGAATGGAATTATCGGTTTTATTATATTTTTAACTTCTCTTGGATTAATTATTTAGTATTAAACTAAGGAAAATATAAATTGCTGGTCTTAATCAAATATAAAACTTTGTGCTTTAATTAAGACTTTAATTTATCTATATTAGCACTAATTAACTTTAAATTCGCCCTGGTAAAGTTTGGCAGTTTGAGTTTTTTACCGGTGGCGCAGTTATTGGAAATTTTTCATCGGGTGTAATGTATACCTCAGTTGTAGCAACATAGCCGTCACTAAAAATAGCTTCAATATAAGTGGCTTGCCAACCCATTATTTTAGTGTTTATAGCAACAGTTATATTTTCATCCGTGCCAATTTTGATTGATGAAGGCAGATACTTTATACCACATGAGCGACGAAAATCTCTCGCAACGGGATTTTTTGCTATCCAGCGGGTAATTTTGACAGGTTTTTCTGAGAAGTGAACAGTGAGTTTATTTTTACCCATACAGGTACTCAATTTTGGTAATGGTACTTTTCTATTCAAGCGATTAATAAATGAAATTAAAGAGGGGGCGGTGAAAGCTAATATATTAATATGATTAGTATTTGGTATGATCCTTAACGATTTAATGCCAGGTAATTTATCATAGTAAAAACGAGAGTTATCTGGGGTATAAAAGTTATCACTGCTCGCATTAATAATATATTTGGGTATGCTAAGTCGGTTTTGATGATCTGAATGAAGATATTGTAGCGGATCAACTATTTGCATTAGCTTTAAAAAATGAAATGAGCCGATCATTTGATCAATTTTTTGATTATAAAAAGGAAGAAATGCGAATGGCCAATTTTTTCCATAACTCCGATATACATGTTTTAGCATTTTATTGGTATTAAGACCATCATTAGCAAAAGGCACGATGGCAGCAATATCAGGATTGGCAATAGCAGCTAACCATGCTGTACATCCTCGAGCTGAGACGCCTGATACAATAAATTTATTGATATTCCATTTTTTTAATTCTTGTTTAGTAAACCGAATAGTTTGCGAAACAACGGCAGTCATCGGTATATCTACTGGTAATGCTCTTCTTTCAGGATTATTCATAAATAGCGCCCAATTACGAGCAATAAAATCATATTGTTGCTCATTTTCACTGAGAAATTTATTATCATTATTCGATATAACATAGCTATTTACGATATTATTAATTGAAATAACAATAACATTAGTTTTTTTGGCAATATCGAGAAGCATTTCTTTGTTAAAATCTGGCGAAAAATTTTTGTTATCATACCTTCCCCCACCATTTATTATAATAAGCGCATATTTAGGCTTTGGTATTGTTGGAATATATATATCAAGATTATGAAGCCAAGTTTGTGGGGGAACTAATTTTTCTGGTGACCACACTTGAGATACCATTTTGTATTTTATAAGTTCTACATCGTCTATTTTATCTCGGCCATAAATAGAATATTTTATCGGATTGGCGGCTAGCAGTTGCTGATAATAGATAATAATATCTGAAAGCTGAAAATTTTTTTCTTGTGATAAGGCATGGCTTTGAGTACAAAAACAAATGAAAAGAGTAAAAAATAATTTAATAAGTTTCATTAATTACCTTTTGATAACAAGATGTACTACTTTGTTAATTTAAGACCTGCATTAAATCAAAGATATGAGCTAAGACAAATCCTACCTTTTGATTTAGTTTAATACCCGCCATTAGTACCCCGACTCTTTGAGCTACTTGAGTAGAAATCCTGGTTATAATAGCCTTTCTCTCTAATTGGTAGAAATTTTATTATTTTCTTAGTAGGTTAGGTATTTTTATGATTATAATAAATAGTATGTTGTAACTAAATAAAGGTTTTATATGAAATACGACGCAAGATATAAATTATGTAAATGTTTTGATCTATTAAAAGATAAATTAGCTATCTTATTAACTGAACTTAATACCTTAACTTTAACCTCAGCAATAGTATTTAAATTACCTGAAACCAAGAAAGGAGATGAAAATAATGATATTAATCAAATAGCAATTAACACGTTAACAGGTAAAACAGCTTTAAACTTAGCATTAACAAACTATAACAGATTATTTATTCATGATAATCCACACCACATTAGTAATAAAACGGCAATAAGACTACCTGGTGCATTATGTTTTCACCTATCACCACAACGTTACTCCGTAATAAAAAAACAACTGGAAACAATTAATAAGTTAAAAATAGAGTTAAAAAATATTGTTACTCTTGAATCAGGCATAAAAAAAGAACAACGCTTTGAATTTATTCATCAACAATTGCATGGATTAATTACCCTTAATGCCTATCGTAAAATCAATTATGTTGACTCACCTGATAGTATAAATTTTGGCTGGGCTAATAAAAATATCGTCAATAAGGTGACAAAAGCGCAAATACTTGAACGACTAGATAAAAACTATCGATCTGAAAAAGCAATGTCGGCATATACTAAGCAACAATGGCGTCATTTAGTTGAAAAAGAGATCCAAGATATAAATAGCATTCCTAATGATGCCATATTAAAAATACAACGCCCGGTAAAAGTTCAACCGATTGCCAGAGTTTGGTACGCAAATGAAAAACGACAAGTACAATATGCTTGCCCACTTCCACTTTTATCGTTTAGTTGTAATACCAACCATTTAACAAAATTAGGTACACTTTCTGACTATGATATTAATAATATAAAAATAAAACATAAACCAAAAAATAAAAAACTAAAATTGATTATTGCTCGGTTACATCTTTATCAAGAGATTTAAGTAAAAAACCGAGATATTGTCTCGGTTTCTTTCTTTATAAAGAATAAAACTACTTTTTCATACTACCTACCATATTTTCAGGCCGCACCCAACTATCAAACTCTTCTGCCGTTAAATAAGCGAGTTTCAATGCTGCTTGCTTAAGGGTTAAACCTTCTTTATGGGCTTTTTTGGCGATTTCAGCGGCTTTATCATAACCAATATGCGTATTTAGTGCAGTAACTAGCATTAATGATTCATGTAATAATTTGTCTATACGCTGGCGATTAGGTTCAATTCCTTTAGCACAATGATCATTAAAACTCAGTATACCGTCCGCTAATAAACGCACTGATTGTAAAAAATTATCTATAATCATGGGTCGAAAAACATTAAGTTCAAAATTACCTGATGCACCACCAATATTAATAGCTACATCATTACCCATAACTTGAGCACAAAGCATAGTTAATGCTTCACACTGAGTTGGATTGACTTTTCCTGGCATTATCGAACTACCAGGCTCATTTTCAGGGATCATAATTTCGCCAATACCACAACGAGGACCTGAGGCTAACCACCTTACATCATTAGCGATTTTCATTAATGAAGCGGCTAAACCTTTTAAAGCACCATGAGCATGAACCAAAGCATCACACGTCGCTAAAGCTTCAAATTTATTAGGTGAAGTAACAAACGGTAAACCGGATAATTTTGCAATTTTACTGGCAACCTTAACAGCATATTCAGGATGGGTATTTAACCCGGTACCAACCGCAGTTCCACCCAAGGCTAATTCACTAAGATGAGGAATACTTTCTTCGATATGACGAATATTATAAGCTAGCATGGCTTCCCATCCTGATATTTCTTGGCCTAACGTTAAAGGTGTTGCATCTTGAAGATGCGTGCGGCCAATTTTGACAATATCATTAAAAGCGTCAGATTTCTGCTTAAAAGTAGTTCGTAGCTGGTTTAATTTAGGTAACAGATGTTGGTGTAAAGCAATAACAGCAGCCACATGCATTGCTGTTGGAAATACATCATTAGAACTCTGGCTTTTGTTTACATCATCATTTGGATGAATTAAACGTTGTTGACCTTTTTTTCCGCCTAAAATTTCACTCGCTCTGTTCGCTAAGACTTCATTTATATTCATATTAGTTTGCGTACCAGAACCAGTCTGCCAGATGGCTAATGGAAATTCAGCCATATGCTTATCCGCTAAGACTTCATCAGCAGCGGCGATAATAGCATCAGCCTTATCCTTTGCTATCAAACCTAAATCAGTATTTGCTTCAGCTGCTGCTTTTTTAGTTAATGCCAATGCATGGATCAAGGCAACAGGCATTTTTTCCACTGAGATACGGAAATGCTCGAGCGAGCGTTGCGTTTGTGCGCCCCATAGCCTATCCGCTGGGACTTTAATTTCACCCATTGAGTCTTTTTCAATGCGATATTCTGACATTATTGTTATCTCCTTAGCATAAAATAATTGGATATGCATAAATCCATCTTTGCAGATAAACTAATTGTACTTGAAATCATGCACTATTTTTAATTTAAAATGTGAGAGATAAGCGGGTTTATTGCATTACAGTTAAAAATAAAATTTTATCAACTAAGAGCAGTATTATATGTTTAAAATGATCAATAAGATTCAACACTATGACTGGGGAAGTAAAGATGCCCTAACCAAGCTTTACCATATCAAAAATCCTCAGCATTTACCGATGGCTGAATTATGGATGGGTGCACATCCTAAAGCCAGCTCCATTGTAGAAGATATTAATAATCAGCAAAAAATATCGTTAGATAAATTAATCGCAACCGATCCGACATATTACCTCGGTAAAAAAATTGCGCAAAAATTTCATCGCTTACCTTTTTTATTCAAAGTACTCTGTGCTGCACAACCACTTTCAATTCAGGTGCATCCAGATAAAATTGCTGCCGAAGCAGGTTTTAAGCAGGAAAACGCCGCCGGGATTGCCCACAATTGTCCAAAGCGTAATTATAAAGATGATAATCATAAACCTGAATTAATTTATGCTTTAACACCCTTCAAAGCGCTAAATTCATTTCGCCCTTTAAAAGAAATCACTAATCTCTTGACGCCGATTGCAGAAGCTTCACCAATTATCCAGCTATTTTTAAAGACACCAACAGAAAATCAACTAGCACAACTTTTTAAACATTTATTAAACCTGCCAACAGGAGAAAAGCAACGGCTACTCACCGCCTTAAAATCTGTTGTACCTCAAGGAGATGGAGAACCATGGCTCACAATCAAAAAAATGCTGCCACTCTATCCTGACGATAATGGACTCTTTGCACCATTGTTATTGAATATTATTGAATTACAACCCGGTGAAGCAATGTTTCTTTATGCTAGAACGCCGCATGCCTATATTGAAGGCGTTGGATTAGAGGTGATGGCTAATTCTGACAATGTACTACGTGCGGGATTAACTAATAAGCATGTTGATATTGCTGAATTACTGGCTAATATAGATTTCATTAGCAAACCCTGCAATACATTATTACTACAACCGAATATACGCGATAATGAATGTTGTTATCCCATTCCAGTTGATGATTTTGCTTTTTCTTTATATCTGATTGATCATCAATTAACTACAATAGAAAACAGTTCAGCGACCATTTTATTTTGTGTTGATGGTAAGATATCTATCACCTCAGAAAACCAAACTGCCGAAATTCTATCTGGTGAATCAATATTTATATCCGCATCCGAAAGGCAAATTATGCTTAATGGAAAAGGTAAATTGGCCAGAGTTTTTAATTATTAGCAAAAATTAAAATACATGCAAAGCTGTATATAATATATTTTATTAAATTTGATTACTTTTACCCGCTAAAATCCTTAAGGGATGGATATATGAAGAAATCGTTAGTAGCTGTAAGTGTCATTGCAATTGTTGTCATAATTTGGACCATTGGCTCTTGGTATGCTGGAAAAAAAATTGAGGGAGAATTTAATACTTTCATTGAGCGTACAAATACTACCTTAAAGAATAATGCACCAGAAGCTGGTATTAATGTTAAAACAGAAAATTATCAGCGTGGAATTTTCACTTCTAACGCAGATATCATTATTAATTTAAAAGAGAATGACGAAGGAAAAACTACCATTGTTAAGTTTGCCACAAAAATTTTTCATGGCCCTTTTCCTATTAATAAAATAGTTAAACTTAATCTGCTACCAAGGTTAGCCTCAGCGAGTATTGAACTTGTTAAAAATGAGACCACAGAAGAACTCTTCAAATATACTCAGGAACAAGCTTTTATAACTGGTAATGTTGATGTTGGTTTTAATGAAGGTCTAGATGCAAATTTAAACTTAAGTCCACTTGACGGTAATAGTTATGGCAAAAATATAACGTTTAGCGGTGGTACAATAAATTATGTGGGTAATACCGATCTTAAAGATATAAAAGTTTCCGTTGTTAGTGATAATTTTGTTATCGGCAACAAAGAAAAAACGGAAAACATGACTCTTAAAGGACTTAATATCCAAAGTGATTTATCACTGACTCCGTTTAATTTCTATTCCGGCAAACAGACGCTTAACATTTCTGATATTAATTTTAATAGTAATGATATTAAATTTTCATTTAAAAACTTCGCTATTAACTTAAATTCGGTACTAAATGGTGATAGTATTGACGGTAAAATTTCCTATAGCATTAATGATTTCATCGCTAAGGAACAAAACTTAGGTTCTGGTGAACTTACCTTATTAATTGAAAGAATGGATGCTAAAGCTTTTGGTAATTTCTTAAAAAATTATAATGATGAAATTGCTCACAACTTAGCTAATGGTAACCCACTTTATAATGCCGATACCCTGTTCGCCCAATTATTAATTGATAACTTACCTAGTTTGTTAAAAAATAGCCCGAGAATTGTCATCGAGCCCTTCTATTGGAAAAATAGCGCCGGTACAAGCAATATCAAAATAGATATAGATATGAAGCCCTGGACGTTAAATCAACTCTCTGTTTACAGCCAAAATAATCAATATGATCAGGTAATCAAAGCACTATTTAATCATTTTAATATCAATATCGATTTATCAAAACCAATGTTGATAGAAATGCTTACCCAAACAGAAGTACTCAGTTCAGATGATAAAATTGCCACAGCAGAACAAAAAACATTGTTTAGCCAGAAAGCAACCGCACAGATTAGTGAATTTGAAAGTTCAGCAAAACAAAATGTCTTTATGTCACCAACGGAATATTTTCTCAGTGATGAGAAAAAAGCACAATTGAATGAAAACAGACCATTCCTGCCGTGGATGTTGGTAACAAAAGATAATATGACTATGGATATTGAATATGCGGGTGATGAACTGGAAATGAATAAGCAGAAATTTAAATTAGATCAGTTTTTAATTAATATCGGCTTAATGGACAACCCCTCCTCTTAGCCATCAACCATACCGAAAACCACGCCACAATCAAATTAAAACTTAGTAAAATGACAAGAGCCAGTTAAAATACTGGCTCTTTTGCATTAATTTTTAATATTTGAGGTGGTGCTATGCCGAATAAAATTAATATTACTAAAAATAGACCTTTAATAAAAAATAGCCAGCAGCAAAATCAACCAAAAACAAACTCTATAATTAGTAAAATAAAAAAAATAAAAAATTGTTCTGTACTAAATAACATTCATATTTCAACAACAATTGGTTCAAGTAAGGCTAAATTTTATCAGCAACTAATGTTACGTCTTAATCTTGACAGTTCAATTCAAATAAAAAATTATCATCATTTTCATTTAACTTCGCGTCTTAATCTAGAATATAACTCCACGACAGAAAATGTCGCCCTGCAAGGAACGCCAAAAAACTTACATTCAACTGAAAGCTTGTCGTTACCCGTCTGCCCTTTTCTATTAAGCCAAAAACTTATACAAGTTAAACAAATTCAGCAAGAAAAAAAAATACAAAATGAAAGAGCTAAATTAAATGGATATATATCATCAATTAAATAACATTATTGATCATTAACGTTAACTACACTCTTAGCATAGCGTTGGGCTAATACCGCACATACCATTAATTGAATTTGATGGAAAATCATCACCGGCAGTAAAATAATACCAACCAGATGAGCAGGAAAGAGTATATTAGCCATTGGAACACCATTCACTAAACTCTTCTTAGAGCCACAAAACACTAGCGTGATCTCATCTGCTTTACTAAAGCCAAAATAGCGCGCAGTGAAAATATTAAATAAAACCACTATAGCTAGCAGTAAACAACTAATAATCGTAATCAATAACAATGACCAACCATCAACTTTATGCCATATCCCTTCAATCACTGCCTCGCTAAAAGCAACATAAACCACTAATAAAATAGATGAACGATCAGAAATAGTAATCAATTTTCGATAGCGATTAATCCATTTTTATCATTAATGGCCTGAACAAATGGTCTACTATAAATGGCAACATAATCTGCAGTAAAATAGCACCAATATTTGACAACAGATTAATCTGTTGATGATTATCGATATCTATCAAGAAGCTAACTAATATTGGCGATAAAAACACCCCCAATAAGCTGGAAGCGGATGCACTACAAATTGCAGCGGCAATATTTCCGCCGGCAACAGAAGTAAACGCAATTGCAGACTATACTGTCTCAGGTAAAGCACAAAGGTAAAGAAATCCGATATAAATAGTCGGTGAAAGCCAATCAGGCAGCAAAGGCTTTAATGCTAAACCAATAAGAGGAAATAAAATAAAGGTACTGGCAAAAATTAACAGATGTAATCGCCAGTGACCGATACCCGCTAAAATAGCTTGGCGTGAAAGTTTAGCCCCATGAAGAAAGAAAAGTAACGCAATAGCGATGGTCGTTAAATGCTGAAATACGATTTTTACTTTACCTTGACAAGGAAAAAAGGAAGCAAGCATGATGGTCATTAGCATAAGCAGCTAAAAATTGTCAATTTGTAAACGACGCCACCAACTCATAACGCTTCCTTTAATATTTTAATTTTTAAAAATAAGAATAGACAAAATAAATAAAATTAAAGTGCCAGCTCTACCGTGTGTTGCGTTTTTGCTGACTCGATTCCCGCCTCAATCAATTTCATCACCAAAATAGCCTCTTCGGCGGTAACTGGATTAGGTGCAGCGTTATTAATTGCCTCACGTATAGCACAATAATACATACCATAATTACCCTGTTCAGTTTCTAATGGCTTAACGATCAGCTCACCATTTTGTGACAGCGTCACATTTCCGTCGCGGCTATCCTTACCCCAATTTTCTGCTGTTGGCAACTGCCCTGCCTTTAAGCATTCTTCTTGTGGATCCAAACCATACTTGATATAACTTCCTTGCATACCATGAAGTAGATAAACCGGTGACTCTGCCGCTGCAACAGTGGTTGCATGTAAAACAACCTTGATAGTTGAATAATTTAAGCAAACATGAAAATAATCAACCGCTTCAGCATTTGGGCGGATCATCGCTATATCAGCCATAATCGATTTAGGTTTGCCAAAAAGTTGCAATACTTGATCAAGCATGTGCGGCGCCAAATCATACCATAGACCGCTTCCTGCCTCATTTGATTCTCGCCATCGTTGACGAACTTCAGGTCGATAACGATCAAAATGTGATTCGTAATATTTCAGCTCACCCAATGTTTGATTTTCTAGTAAAAATTTTACCGTTAAAAAACCTGAATCCCAGCGTCGGTTATGATAGACAGATAATAATTTACCTTTTTCCTGCGCTTGTTGTTTTAATGATATGGCTTCTTGCACAGTCAAGGTAAACGGTTTATCAACAATAACATGTTTACCTGCTTCAAGCGCTTGTTTAGCTAATGGGAAATGGGTTTTATTTGGTGTTGGAATAACAATCAAATCTACTTCTGGCTGCTCAGCCAAAAGTTGTTCAAGCGAAGCAAAAATAGGAACATTAGGCCAATCTTTTTTCACTTTTTGTACATCACTACTCACAATAGCTGATAATTGAAATCCTTCTATTGTTGTAATAAAAGGAACATGAAAGGTTTTACCGGCAAAACCGTAACCAATCAAACCAACCTTAATAGGTTTATTCATAACAACCCCTTAAAACAATCATATGTCAAACTTAAAAAACCATATTACAACTAGAGCAGGCAATTCATGTTACTTAGCCTACCCCTTTATTTTTTAGCTGCAATCACTATTTTTCATTTTGGCAAAAATGTTTAACTGGCTAAAATCGACTTTCACACAAGATCGATAACCTATATTGCAATCAGTTGCTATCATAGCCGACCATTTATGTTTATAACTTCTACTGACTAAATAAAAAAATTTAGGCGTTCAGATGACAGATTATTTTTTATTATTTATCGCCACCGTTTTGGTAAATAATTTCGTGCTGGTAAAATTTCTTGGCTTATGCCCGTTTATGGGGGTCTCGAAAAAACTAGAAACTGCTATTGGTATGGGATTTGCAACTACATTTGTAATGACTTTAGCATCCATTTGTTCATGGCTTATGGATACATATGTTTTAATACCGTTAGATTTGCTTTATTTACGCACATTAAGCTTTATCTTGGTAATTGCTGTTGTTGTCCAATTTACAGAAATGGTGGTGCGCAAAACCAGCCCAATCCTATACCGTCTTTTAGGTATTTTTTTACCGTTAATTACCACAAACTGTGCAGTTCTTGGCGTGGCATTGCTGAATATCCATCAATCACATAATTTTTTACAATCTGCCGTCTATGGTTTTGCAGCCGCAGTAGGATTTTCTTTAGTAATGATTCTATTTTCTGCCATCCGTGAACGCATTGCGGTGGCAAATGTCCCAGCTCCCTTTCGTGGCTCATCTATTGGTCTCATTACTGCCGGCTTAATGTCTTTAGCATTTATGGGATTTAGTGGTTTGGTAAAATTCTAATGAGTACTTTATTAATTGCCATTGGTGTTATTGCCGGATTTGGCCTTATCTTTGGTCTTATTTTAGGATTTGCCGCTCTTCGTTTTAAAGTAGAAGATGATCCGATAGTGGAGAAAATTGATCATATCTTACCTCAAAGTCAGTGTGGCCAATGTGGCTATCCTGGCTGCCGTCCATATGCTGAAGCAATAGCCAATAGTGGTGAAACCATAAATAAATGCGCGCCAGGCGGCGAACAGGCCATGTTAAAAATTGCCGAATTACTTAATGTGGAGCCCCAAGCGCTTGATGAAGATAAATTAACACCTGAGCGAAAAGTGGCTTTTATCGATGAGGCCAACTGTATTGGCTGCACTAAATGTATTCAAGCTTGCCCCGTTGATGCGATTGTTGGAACAACGCGCGCTTTGCATACGGTGGTAGAAGATCTCTGTACCGGTTGTGATCTTTGCGTTGCCCCCTGCCCAACAGACTGTATTACTATGCGACCGATAAAAACCACGATCAAAAACTGGAAATGGGATCTGACCACTATTCCAGTAAAAAATATTACCCCCCCATCGAGCTCAACACCAACAGTTGCATTTGCTAGCAAGGAGCGAGCAAATGTTTGACTTTTTTAAAAAACTTACTGCAAATAAAGAAAAAATTTGGTCTTTTTCGGGGGGCATATATCCACCTGAAATGAAAACACAATCAAACCAGGTTTCGTTACTTACACTGCCCTTAGCTGATGAATTGATTATTCCTGTCCAACAGCATATAGGCACAGCTGGCGATATCATTGTTAAAACCGGTGACTATGTATTAAAAGGCCAAGCCCTAACTAAAGGTTGTGATCGTAGGCTCCCTGTCCATGCTACTACCTCAGGCACTATTACTGCCATAGCGCCACATATAACCGCACACCCGTCCGGCCTAAAAACGCTTTGTATTCGGCTACAGCCGGATAGTAAAGATCAATGGTGTGAGCGCAAACCTTTAGCCAACTACATACAACATTCTGCTCAAGTCTTATTGTCACATATTGAGCAAGCTGGCATAGCAGGATTAGGTGGCGCAGGTTTTCCTACTGCCACAAAATTGAAAAATGGTAATAAATTAATTAATACCTTGATCATTAACGCAGCAGAATGCGAACCTTATATAACCGCCGATGATCGATTAATGCAGGAGCATGCTGATGAAATCATCGAAGGTATATTGATATTGATTCATATACTAAAACCAAAAGAAGTCTTAATTGGGATTGAAGATAATAAGCCCGCCGCAATAGCTGCCTTAAAAAAAGCACTTTTAGACCAACAAGCTATCATTAAATTAAGAGTGATCCCAACCAAGTATCCTTCCGGTGGAGCTAAACAATTAACAAAGATATTAATTGGTAAGGAAATACCCCACGGAGTTCACTCTTCTTTCATTGGTATATTAATGCAAAATGTTGGCACTGTGTTTGCTATTAAACGGGCGATTATCAATGGCGAACCGTTGATTGAGCGAGTGGTAACATTAACCGGCGGTGCAATACAAAATCCTGGTAATTATTGGGTTCGTTTGGGCACTCCGGTCAATTTCCTATTACAACAAGTTGGTATGGTGCCACAGTCAGAACAAATGGTTATTATGGGAGGACCATTAATGGGATTTACTTTGCCTGATTTAACCGTGCCTATTGTTAAAATTAGCAACTGTATCCTTGTTCCAACTTTGGCAGAAATAGGTAAACCTGCCATCGAGGAAGCTTGTATTCGCTGTGGTCTTTGCACTCAAGCTTGCCCTGTCAATTTATTACCACAACAACTTTATTGGTTTAGTCGAGGACAGGAGCATGAAAAAGCGGAAAAACATAATTTATCCGACTGTATAGAATGCGGTGCCTGCGCTTATGTTTGCCCAAGTAATATCCCTCTGGTTCAATACTATCGACAGGAAAAGGCAGCAATTAAAGCTATTGCCCAAGAAAAACAACGTGCTTCTGCGGCCAAAAAACGGTTTGAAGCTAAAAAAGCTCGGCTTGAACGTGAAAAAATGCTACGTCAACAACGTCATAACCAAGCGGTCGTTAAGATCGAAGCAAAAGACAAAGCCGCAATCAACGCTGCAGTGATGCGAATTAATACGCAACAAAAACAGACTGACAATGGTAACCTTGAGCCAATGGATAACCAGGCTGCTATTAAAGCGCGCCATGCCAGAAAAGCTCAATTGCGTGTTATTCAAGCAGCCAAAAAAGCGGCAGAAAGTCAATCTACCGTAACCATAGAAGCAACGACAGAACAGCAACCGGTTGATCCACGCAAAGCGGCCGTTGCCGCAGCGATTGCTCGTGTTAAAGCCAAAAAAGCGGCAGAAAGTCAATCTACCGTAGCCATAGAAGCAACGACAGAACAACAACCGGTTGATCCACGCAAAGCGGCCGTTGCCGCAGCGATTGCTCGTGTTAAAGCCAAAAAAGCGGCAGAAAGTCAATCTACCGTAGCCATAGAAGTAACGACAGAACAGCAACCGGTTGATCCACGCAAAGCGGCCGTTGCCGCAGCGATTGCTCGTGTTAAAGCAAAACGCGATGCGCAGAGTAAAACTCGCTAATAATTAAACAACAAATGAGCTGAAAAATGAAATTCAGACCAATACCTACTGATCATCGAATGAACCGCTTAAAAATGGCAAGTTCACCCTTTACCCATCAAAAACAAACTACCAGTAAACTGATGTTGTGGGTTGTTATAGCAGCCATTCCCGGTATTGTCTGCCAAATTTACTTTTTTGGTAGCGGGACAATTTACCAAATTTTACTCGCCATCATAACGGCTTTCATAAGTGAGGCTGGCGCCTTACAGTTACGAAAATTACCGGTTATGCCCCACTTAAAAGATAATTCCGCCTTAGTAACCGCCTTACTATTAGCTATCAGTATTCCGCCTTTATCACCCTGGTGGCTAGTGGTTTTAGGTACAGCTTTTGCCATATTAATTGCTAAGCACATTTATGGCGGATTAGGTCAAAATCCGTTTAATCCAGCCATGGTAGGTTATGTGGTATTATTGATCTCATTTCCTGTGCAAATGACCAGTTGGTTACCTCCGATAGAACTTCAATCTATCCATACCAATGCCTTAGCTAGCCTACAGGTAATTTTTACCGGTCATACCGCGACAGGTGCCACATTAAGCCAATTAACGCTAGGTTTTGATGGTATAAGTCAAGCGACACCACTCGATAGTTTTAAAACGGGTTTATTGACATACTCGATCAGCCAAATACTGCAACAGCCTATTTTACAAGGTTCATTTGCTGGTATCGGTTGGCAATGGGTTAATGTTGCCTATTTGTTTGGTGGTATTATCATGCTTAGCCGGCGAATAATTAGCTGGCAAATTCCTCTGGCATTTTTAGCTATGCTGTTATTGTGTTCATTATTGAGTTGGTTAATTATGCCATCACAATACGCTTCTCCGATGCTCCATCTATTTTCAGGGGCAACCATGCTCGGCGCCTTTTTTATTGCTACCGATCCAGTTACAGCCGCAACCACACCGCGGGGCCGTCTCATTTATGGTGCAATGATAGGATTACTAATCTGGATCATTCGGGTTTATGGTGGTTATCCTGATGCTGTTGCTTTTGCGGTATTACTGGCCAATATTGCGGTACCACTGATTGATCACTATAGCCAACCTCGTGTTTATGGCCATAAATAAGGAACAGTTATGTTAAAATCCATTAGACATCATGGCTTAATATTGGCTGTTTTTGCTGCGGCTACCACCGGACTGGTAGCAACGGTTTATACGCTCACCAAAAGTACCATCAATAGCCAGATTCTGATCCAACAACAAAAACTTTTTGATCAAATTATTTCTCCTAACTTATATGATAATGATTTAACCAAAGAGTGTTATTTAGTCAGTAAAAATGAAGCATTAGGTAGCTCGCTGCCTCATCATCTCTACATTGCTAGAAAAGCAGGAAAACCGATAGCAGCCATCATAGAAAGTACCGCACCTGATGGCTACTCAGGCGCAATAAAATTACTGGTCGCAGCTGATTTCCATGGTAAAGTACTCGGTGTCCGTGTAACTGAACATCATGAAACACCAGGGTTAGGTGATAAAATTGATATTCGTATTTCAAATTGGATCAATTATTTCTCAGGTAAAAAAATTGACTCAGAACATAGCTCGCATTGGGCAGTAAAAAAAGATGGCGGTGATTTTGACCAATTTACTGGCGCCACTATTACGCCAAGAGCCGTAATTAATGCCACTAAGCGTACTGCCATGTTTATACAATCGGTACCACAAAAATTATCAACTTATCCAGCATGCTCAAATTAATTACCATGAATGAAACTAAAAAACTTTTTATCCAAGGATTATGGAAAAACAATTCGGCACTGGTTCAATTATTAGGTTTATGCCCGTTGCTAGCGGTTTCTTCAACTGCCACTAACGCGTTAGGACTAGGACTGGCAACAACATTAGTGCTGTTTGTTACCAATATTACGGTTTCAACATTTCGTCATTGGATCCCAAACGAAATACGTATTCCTATTTATGTCATGATTATTGCATCGGTTGTCTCCGCTGTGCAGATGTTAATTAACGCCTATGCCGTTGGTTTATATCAATCTTTAGGTATTTTTATTTCGCTAATCGTTACTAACTGTATTGTTATTGGGCGGGCTGAAGCTTATGCCGCCAAAAATAATGTTTATCACTCAGCGATCGATGGTTTGGCAATGGGTGCGGGTGCGACTATGGCGCTATTTTTTTTAGGCGCAATGCGAGAAATTTTAGGTAATGGGACATTATTTGATGGTGCCAATTTGCTATTGGGAGAATGGGCAAAAATACTACGTATTGAAGTTATTCATCTTAATTCACCTTTTTTATTAGCCATATTACCGCCTGGCGCTTTCATTGGATTAGGATTGATGCTAGCAGGTAAATATTTAATCGATGAAAGAATAAAAAAATATATCAGTCAAAAACAACAACTCGCTGTTGTAAAATCAGCTTCTTTCCCCAATCAAAGTCATTTAGCCAAGGATCAAGAGCAAACAAAATATGAATAAACAAAAGCGGATAGCCATCTTGACTCGCTTACGTGACAACAATCCAACACCAACAACCGAGCTTACTTTTAATTCGCCTTTTGAATTACTTATTTCTGTCTTACTTTCCGCCCAAGCAACGGATATTAGTGTTAATAAAGCCACAGCAAAACTCTACCCGGTCGCTAATACAGCTGAAAAAATGCTGGCTCTTGGTCTTGATGAAATAAAGCGTTACATCAAAACAATCGGCTTATTTAACACCAAAGCGGAAAATATTATTAAAACCTGTCAGATATTAATTGATAGATATAACGGCGAAGTACCTGAAGATCGCGAAGCATTAGAATCTTTACCCGGCGTTGGTCGTAAAACCGCCAATGTGGTATTGAACACCGCTTTTGGCTGGCCTACAATTGCTGTTGATACCCATATTTTTCGCGTTTGTAATCGCACAAATTTTGCCCCAGGTAAGAATGTTATCGAGGTAGAACAAAAGTTACTCAAAGTAGTACCGACTGAATTTAAAGTGGATTGTCACCACTGGTTTATATTACACGGCCGGTACACATGTATTGCTAGAAAACCACGCTGCGGCTCTTGTATTATTGAAGATTTATGTGAATTTGACGACAAACCAGAGTTAGCAATCTAACAATTAACAAATCGCATTTGCCAGACGAACTTATATACACCCTTTGTTAAAGTGACAAATATTATTTTTCTGCTTGCCCATAGCACTCAACTTGAGCAAAATGTGGGTAAATTTTAATTTAATGACACAAATACGGATAGTATGTTTCAAGATAACCCGCTGCTAGCGCAGCTAAAACAGCAATTACATGCCCAAACGCCTCGTGTTGAAGGGATTGTTAAAAGTACAGAAAAAGGTTTTGGTTTTCTTGAGGTCGATGGAACGAAAACTTATTTCATTCCACCACCACAAATGAAAAAAGTGATGCATGGTGATCGGATTATCGCCGCTATTCACACCAATAAAGATCGCGAAATAGTTGAACCAGAGCAATTGGTTGAACCCTTTCTCACCCGATTCGTCGGACGTATTCAAAAAAGAAATAATGATAATCGGCTTTATGTCAAACCCGATCACCCAATTTTAAAAGAGAACATTTTTTGTCGTCCGGCACAACATCTTAGGCATGATTTTGCCCATAATGATTGGGTCATAGCTGAAATTCGTCGTCATCCATTAAAAAATCAAGGCGGCTTTCAAGCTGAAATAACCCAATATATTACTTGTGGCGATGACCATTTTGCCCCTTGGTGGGTAACTCTTAGTCGGCATCAATTAGAGCGCGAAGCACCAAAAATGCAAAGCTGCACAATTGAAGAGCAGACAACAGAGCGCCAAGATCTTACTCATCTCAATTTTATCACTATTGACAGTGCTAGCACGGAAGATATGGATGATGCGCTTTATATAGAGCGTATTGATGATGATCAATTACGCCTTTTTGTTGCCATTGCCGATCCAACCTGTTATATCCCGGTAAATAGTGAGTTAGATACCATTGCCCAACAACGTGGATATACCAATTACTTACCTGGCTTCAATATTCCGATGTTACCACGTGAATTATCGGATGATTTGTGCTCTCTGCGCCCTAATGAGCGTCGCCCTGCGCTAGTCTGTCAATTTGATATTAAACAAGATGGACAATTAGCCGAAAATATTCAATTTTGCCTGGCTTGGATCGAATCAAAAAACAAGTTGGTATACGATGATGTTTCTGACTGGCTGGAACAGCAAGATAAATTGCAAGTCGAAAATGAAATAATTAAGCAGCAAATATTATTACTCAATGAAATGTGCGAAAAACGTTCCTCCTGGCGCCTAGCCCATGCATTAGTATTTAAGGATCGACCAGACTATCGTTTTGTACTTGATGAAAATGGTCATGTTATTAACATTTTGGCGGAAAAACGTCGAATTGCTAATCGTATCGTCGAAGAAGCGATGATTGCCGCCAATCTTTGCGCAACAAAAGTATTAAAAGATAAATTAGGAATCGGTATTTTTAATGTTCATAATGGTTTTGACTCTAGCCAAATTGATAACGTTATTGCTACTTTGCAAGAAAGTAATATCGAACAAGATGCAGAAACGCTATTAACCCTTGAAGGATTTTGTCGTTTACGGCGTTTATTAGATAGCCAACCCACTCAATTTATAGATAGTCGAATACGCCGTTTTCAAGGTTTTGCAGAAATTAAAACCACGCCAGCTGCCCATTATGGTTTGGGATTTGATGCCTATGCCACCTGGACATCTCCGATCCGTAAGTATACCGATATCATCAATCACCGTTTATTAAAAGCCATAATAAATAATGAGCAACATCATGTCGAAAAACCCTCTGAAACTTTGATGGCAAAAATTACTGATCGCAAGCGTGCTAATCGTTTAGCTGAACGCGATGTAGGTGATTGGTTATATGCGCGTTTTCTAAAACCCTTTGCAAAAACTAACACCATTTTTGCTGCTGAAATAATCGACATTACTCGAGGTGGGCTCCGCATTCGCTTAACAGATAATGGCGCCAATGCCTTCATTCCCGCACCTTTTATTCATTCCGTGCGGGAAGAAATACAGTGTAGTCAAGAAGTAGGCGCTATACTTATTAAAGGTGTTGCTGTTTATAAACTTAACGATGTGATTAATGTTCAACTTGAAGAAGTTCGAATGGAAACCCGCAATATTATTGCACGACTTGTGGCCTAAGGACATTTCACAGATAGCTCGCTGATACCGAGCTATCTGTACAGAATAGCGACTTTACTATTATAGCTATTCCATTATTGGCTTGTCGAAAATGGGGATTAAAAAGTCGCTATCTGAGTTAATTTGAATTTTACATTTCATATCAATAGGATAGAAAAATGAAGCGTGCAAAAAAACACATATTACTGACATTAATATCGGTCTTTTCCTTTCTGTTTATGACTGCCTGCTCTAATATGTCACAACGCGACAAAAATACCACTATCGGTGCTGGTATTGGTGCAGTCGGTGGGGCTATTCTGACTGAAGGAAGTGGATTAGGTACGGTAGGAGGTGCGGCTATTGGTGGCCTAATTGGTCATCAGGTCGGTAAAAAATAATCGCCCTCAACAAACTATAATAGAGCCAGTTATTATCTGGCTTTATTTATAAATATTATTAGCCACCGGCCAGCTTAACTTTCATTCCCTTAGCTTCTAATAATTGCTTGATAAGCTCCCGTTTATCACCCTGGATCTCAATATTACCCGCTTTAATTGAGCCACCTGAACCGCATTTTTTCTTTAACTCAGCCGCAAGCAAAATTAATTCATCTTTATTCAAATCCAAGCCGCTAATAACACAAACACCTTTACCTTTCCGTCCCGAACTTTCACGTCTGATGCGAATAATACCATCACCTTTTGTCGGTGATGATTTTTTTTCTACTTCGACGATCCTGCCACTTTCTGTCGAATATACTAAACGTGAGTTACTCATTTTACCCATCCAATTGAACGATTAATTTGCGCCAGAGTTAACGCTGGAGCAGCGCTATGGGTAATAGGACGACCGATAACCATATAATCAACCCCAACATTAATAGCCTGCTCTGGTGTCATTATTCTCCGCTGATCGCCCGCTTCTGCACCATTAGGCCGGATCCCCGGTGTAACTAATAAAAAATCATTACCGCAAGCCGATTTCAGTGTTAATGCTTCATGAGCTGAACAGACAACCCCATCCACACCACATTGCTTGACTAATTTTGCTAGCTGCAAAGCGCGATCAGTCGGTGGTTGTTTAATACCAACCTGGTCTAGATCTGCTTGTTCCATACTAGTTAATACAGTAACCGCAATCAACCATGGTGCATCTTTACCATATTCAACTAATGCTTCTTTAGCTGCCATCATCATTCTGGCACCGCCACAAGCATGCACATTAACCATCCAAACACCCATTTCTGCAGCGGCTCTAACAGCCTGTGCAACCGTATTAGGGATATCATGAAATTTCAAATCCAAAAAAACTTGAAACCCTCGATTATGTAAAGTTTGAATAAATTGTGGGCCATATAAAGTAAACATCTGCATACCCACTTTTAGGCGGCAATCCTGTAGGCTAATATTATCAACAAAGGATAATGCCCTGGTTATATCATGATAATCTAATGCAACAATAACGGGGGAATTAGTAGAGACAGAGGGTGTATTTTGCGTACGAACTATCATTTTTAACCTTTCAAAATTTAATGAATGCAATTTCAGTTACGTTGTCACTGACCATCAAGGCCTTTTATTGGCTTGATCGTATCCCAAGAACGGCATGAAGGACAATACCAATATAAAGAATGGGTAGTAAAACCACATTTACGACAACGATAATCAGGTTTTGAACGTATTTGCTCACCAACCATATTGCGCAGTAATTCCAGACTCTCTTTTGCCCTTTCTTCTTCTGCGTCTGCTAAATGATAATCGATCAGTTTATAAAACAATCGCATCGTTGGATGACGTTCTAGCTGCTGTTTAATAAATATTTGTGCTTTTACTGGCCCTTTCCTTTTTTCAATTATTTCCGCCAAATAAAGTTGAGCCGTTGCCCCACTATCCCCGGCAACACATTGCTGAATATAAGCTTCCCAATCACTCCAGCTAGCTAAATGATAATAACATTCATAAAGCATAGCTAAAGTGTCACTGACTAAATCTCTATCCTGGTCAAAAACTTGCTTAAGTACAGAAATTGCTTTTTCGTATTCACCACGAGCGATATGAATGCGTCCTTTCATAATAGAAACTCGGGCTCCGTTTTTATTTGCTTGGGCGGCTTTATTCAGTAAAAGAAATGCCCCATCTAGATTATCACTACTCAATTCCAAGAGCGCTAGTTCGCAATAAAAATGGGCTATTTCTTCTTTTAATTGAGGATTGCCCATTTTGACTAATTTTTCAGCAACATCGATTGCTTTATGCCAATCACTGGTTGCTTGATAAATAGCAAGTAAAGATTGTAGTGCACTAAAGCGAAAATCTTGTTCGTCAACTAGCTGCAAAAAAATATTTCTTGCGCGATCATAAAGCCCAGCCGCTAAATAATCTCGCCCAAGCTGCTGTGCGGCTAGTAGTTTCTGCTCAAATGATAGTGAGTTACTTTCAAATAAGGATTGATGAATACGAATAGCTCGCTCAATTTCACCTCTTGAACGGAAAAGGTTACCCAAGGTTAAATGAGCTTCAAACGCCGAACTATCTTCTTTTAGCATATCTAAAAACAGATCAACAGCTTTATCTTGTTGATTAGATAGTAAGAAATTGACGCCAGCTACATACTCACGGGATAAACGATCGGCAGTTTGCTGTTTGTCATGTTGAGCACTTCTGCGTCCCATATACCAACCATAGGCAGCGGCAATAGGCAGTAGCAGAAATAGCAGCTCTAACATAAAAAATTACCTTTTTTCATTTGTAACAAGCACCACTTTAGTGTCATTTTCACTTTGGGGTGATTCAACTAATTGACTTTCTAATCGTTTAATTTTACGTCTTGCATTCGATAATGAAATTAATGCCTTTGCGTAAAATACCCCGCAGATAAGCCAACCCAGTACGAATCCAACCGCAAAAAGGACTGCTAGTAATGTTGATATTGGATAGTCACCTTTGGCAATCAAATAATTAAATGTTATTATCTGATTATTGCTTGAGCCAAGTGTCACGGAAACAATAAAAATGGCTATAGCAAGTAATAAAATTAAAAAATATTTCACATTTTTTCCTATTATTGCTTAATGATGGAAAAGCGGTTAAATCACTTTTCTTTTGTTAACTTAACATTTGATAACCCAATAAAGAAAGTGAATTATATCAATACTCACCTTTTTATTTAAATAAACATTTCAATGGTAGATAACAGAATGCGTTATCACAAAAATTTTCTATATTATGTTAATGGTGAAAAATATTGTCATCAAAAGATTCTGGCTGGTATTTATTCCATTCAACGAAATACTAGTGTTGCGGGCGGTTTTTTTCAATAAGTGAATAAAAATTCAGTTTCTTCATTGAGATTCGCGCTCATCTCAATTATAAAATCTCAATCTAAATTGATAAACAAAATGTGCTTATAATTAAAATAGTTAATTTTTTAATAATCATATTGTAGTAATATGAATATAATCTTATCTGCTGATGATATCCGCTAGCCTAGTAAAATATATAGGTAAAAAACAACTTGATAACTACATTTAACTATTTTTTAACGCATTTTCCCTTAATTTTAAATCCAGAGTTTCGTTGATTATGTATAACAATATGCAGCTAAAACGTATAGCTGAAGCCAAGCTACCTACTCCTTTTGGTGAGTTTCTCCTTGTCGGTTTTGAAGAAATTGTTAATGGTAATAATCATATAGCACTTATTTATGGTGATATTACTGATGAAAAACCCGTCCTTTCCCGTATTCACTCGGAATGTCTAACCGGTGATGCTTTATTTAGTTTACGTTGTGATTGTGGTTTTCAACTAGAAGCAGCACTTAAACAAATTGCACAAGAAGGTCGCGGAGTACTACTGTACCATCGTCAAGAGGGGCGTAATATCGGATTATTAAATAAAATTCGCGCCTATTCCCTGCAAGATAAAGGTCTAGATACGGTTGAAGCCAATTTAAAACTTGGCTTCAAAGCTGATGAACGTGATTTTACTATCTGCGCTGACATGTATAAATTACTCGCTATTAATGAAGTAAGATTATTAACAAACAATCCCCAAAAACTAGAAATTATGAAAGAAGCCGGAATTAATGTCGTAGAACGAGTTCCGCTTATTGTTGGCCGTAATCCTAAAAATAGTGACTATCTCAATGTAAAGGCCAGCAAATTAGGTCATATTCTATCCGATGATACTAAAAAATAATCACACAGTTATTATCAAAAACTGTCTGTTTTTTTTTGCAGAACAGTTTTTGATGGTTCATATTTGTTTACTTTAACATTTGACGAATAACATAATGAAGAATACCGCCATGACGAAAATATTCCAATTCGGTCATCTTATCTATTCGGCAACGCATGGCAATTGTCATTATCTGACCATTTTTATCCGTAATGGTTACTGTAATCATCTGACCTGGAGTAATCGATTGCAAGCCTGCAATGTCAATTGTCTCATCACCAGTCAATTTTAACGTTTTACGATTTACATTAGCCGGAAATTCTAATGGTAAAACCCCCATACCAATTAAATTAGAGCGATGAATTCTTTCATAAGATTCAGCAATAACCACCCTTACTCCTAGTAATAACGTTCCTTTAGCCGCCCAGTCACGACTGGAGCCGGAGCCATACTCTTTACCAGCAATAATGGCGAGCGGTATGTTATTTTGCTGATATTGCATAGCAGCATCATAGATAGCTAGCTTAGTCTGTGTGGGTATATAGCGAGTAAATCCGCCTTCAACTCCTGGTAGCATTTCATTACGAATACGAATATTGGCAAATGTACCTCGCATCATAACTTCATGATTACCTCGCCTTGAACCGTACGAATTGAAATCTTCTGCTTGAACGCCATGTGATTGTAAGTAGCGACCAGCGGGGCTATCCGCTTTGATATTGCCAGCGGGGGAAATATGATCGGTGGTAACAGAATCGCCTAAAAATTGCCAGAATATGGGCGCCATGAATATCAGTGATAGGCGCAGGTACTAGCGGCATATCATCAAAGAAAGGCGGATTACGAATATAAGTTGAATCAGGCTGCCATGAATAAGTGGCTGAACTTTTTACATTAAGTGCCTGCCATGCTTCATCGCCATCAAAAACCGCATTATATTCTTTATGGAACATGTCAGATTTTACCAATTGTACTGCATGGGCAATTTCCTGACTGGTTGGCCAGATATCTTTTAGCAATACATCTTTACCATTTTTATCTTGCCTTAACGGCTCATTTGCAAGATTTATTTGCATATTACCTGCCAAAGCATAAGCGATTACTAAAGGTGGTGACGCTAACCAATTAGTTTTTACCAATGGGTGGATCCTACCTTCAAAATTTCGATTACCTGATAGTACTGCACCGACAGTAAGATCATGTTTCTTGATTGCCTCTTCTATTGGTGCTGGTAGTGGCCCTGAATTACCAATACAAGTAGTACAGCCGTAACCAACTAGGTTGAAACCTAATTGATTTAAGTAATCCGTCAATCCAGCTTTAGCTAAATAATCAGTAACCACTTTTGAGCCTGGCGCTAGCGAAGATTTTACCCAAGGCTTACGCTGTAAGCCTTTTTCAACCGCTTTTTTGGCTAATAACCCGGCTGCCATTAAAACACTTGGGTTTGAAGTATTGGTACAGGAAGTTATTGCTGCGATAACCACCGCCCCCTCTTGTAATTGAAAATTTTTACCATCATAACTGACCGCGGGTGCATGCTGTTTGGTTGATTTATTTAATTCCAGATCAACTGAATCTTTGAACGCATGTGGAACCTGGCTCAATTCAACCCGATCTTGCGGGCGTTTTGGTCCGGCTAGACTTGCTTCAACCGAGGCTAAATCTAATGCTAATGTGCTGGTAAAAATAGGCTCGTCGCCGGGATGGCGCCATAATCCTTGTGTTTTAGTATAATTTTCAACTAAAGCAATTTCATCTTCCGAACGCCCTGTTAATCGCATATAACTTAACGTGATTTCATCAACGGGGAAAAAACCACATGTAGCACCATATTCAGGTGACATATTGGCAATGGTTGCGCGATCTGCCAGTGGTAAATCGGCCAAACCATCACCATAAAATTCAACAAATTTTCCCACTACACCATGTTTACGTAGCATTTGCGTCACAGTCAAAACTAAATCGGAAGCGGTGATCCCTTCGTTGAGTTTACCTGTTAATTTAAAACCAACAACATCAGGAATGAGCATCGAAATTGGTTGGCCCAACATCGCAGCTTCAGCTTCAATACCGCCAACGCCCCAACCTAAGACCCCCAAACCATTGATCATCGTGGTGTGTGAATCAGTGCCAACCAATGTATCTGGATAAGCGAACAATTTTCCCTCTCGTTCTTCATACCACACCGCCTTACCTAAATACTCCAAATTTACCTGGTGACAGATACCTGTTCCTGGTGGCATGACTCTAAAACGATTAAAAGCTTTTTTTTTTCCCCAACGTAAAAATAGGTAACGTTCATGATTGCGTTGCATTTCAAAATTCACGTTATCAATAAAGGCTTGCGGGGTAGCAAATTCATCAACCATAACCGAATGGTCAATAATTAAATCGACAGGCGTTAGGGGATTTACCTTATTAACGTCACCACCTAATCGTTGCATAGCTTCACGCATTGCAGCAAGATCAACAACTGCTGGCACACCGGTAAAATCCTGCATCAAAACTCGAGCGGGTTGATAGGCAATTTCACGCTCAGCATGCCCGGTATGCTGCCAATCAACCATCGCCTGCAAATCTTTTAATACGACAGCTTTTCCATCAAGATGGCGTAGTAGATTTTCAAACAGTACTTTAAGTGATTTTGGTAGATTCGAAATATCACCTAACTGTTTTGCTGCCCTAGACAAACTAAAATATTCGTAGTGTTTACTTCCAGCGGAGAGTGTGGATGCACAGTCCGTTCTTAGACTTAACGACATAACTCCTCCTTTTTTTATTTTTTATCCAACTAGCTAAGATGAAGCATCTTATAAAGATATTATATTAGAAATATTTTTCGCTTAAGTAACACATAATGATCATTAAATATGATTTTGTTCAAAATAAATTAAAAAATATTAACGTTAAATAGCTCTAGCTTGATATGAAATTAATGCCTAAGAAAAAATATAAAATAAAAAACGATTAGTCGGAAATAAACGCTAATTTTTACTGAAATTATATTGTTGGTAATTGGATTTCTTTAAACATCTCTTCTATTTCATCATTTGAACGCAATGAGATCGCTTTATCAACAACATCAGGCGTTAAATGTGGGGCAAAACGCCAAATGAAATCATACATATAACTACGTAGAAAGCTATTACGATGAAAACCTATTTTTGTGGTGCTATAGCTAAACTTATCCCGCATATCAATAATAACTAAGTCTTGATCCTGATTAGGATCAACCGCCATGCTAGCAATAATTCCTATACCTAATCCTAATCTTACATAAGTCTTAATAACATCAGCGTCTGTGGCAGTAAAAATAATCTTAGCCTGTAAACCTGCCTTATAAAAAGCCTCATCCAACTCAGAGCGACCAGTAAAACCATGGGTATAAGTCACAATCGGATATTGCGCTAACTCATTAATAGTAATATTTTTCTTGTCAGCCAAAGCATGATCTGCTTTCACGACAACTGATCGATTCCAATGATAACAAGGTAACATCACTAAATCTTTGTAAAGATGTAAAGCTTCCGTTGCAATAGCAAAATCGCTATTCCCTTTACTGACATCTTCTGCAATTTGGATTGGCGAGCCCTGGCTCATATGTAATGAAACTTGTGGATAATGTTCAATAAATTGCTTAATAACCGCAGGAAGAGCATATCTTGCTTGAGTATGTGTAGTAGCAATTGCTAATATGCCACGATCAGGGTAAGTATGTTCACCGACGACTGCACGTATCGCGTTCATTTTCGTCATCACTTCTCGAGCAATTTTAATAACTTCCTTTCCGGCTGGAGTAACATGGGTTAAATGCTTACCACTGCGTCCAAAAATTTGCACTCCCAGTTCATCTTCAAGCATACGAACCTGTTTGCTTATACCTGGTTGTGATGTATATAACCCTTCAGCTGTTGATGAAACATTTAAATTATGATTTTCAATCTCTACAATGTAACGTAATTGCTGTAATTTCATCTTATTCAGCGTCCTTATAAATTGAATAAAGGATTAATTATTTAATAACTTATAGTAAGTATATTATAACAAAAAGAAATATAAGTGTTATTTATTATAATCAATAACATATGTGGTTGTGAATATAACAACAAATAAATTACAAATAAAATATTATTTATATAATGAACTTATTTTACTAACAATTAATTATATATTTATTAGTTATAATGAATATAAATTTTGCCAAGATTTATTAATTGATTGAATGTTAAAAATAAAAAGCCAAACAAAGCCGTTCTCTATTACTAAAGATTTCTTAAACTAACTTTGAATGGCATTAAATAAATTAATTTATTTAATAATACCGCAAACTATCCTTAAACCACCACCGCCTAATGTTTCTGGATGATCTGAATAATTATCGCCACCTTGATGGATTATTAATGCTCTATTCTTAATTTGACTTATTAATTTTAAACGCGGAGCTAAAATGGCATAATCAGCACTACCATTGGCATTAACGACTAAACCCGGTAAATCACCTAAATGCCCGCTGTTATTATATGGACCCTTATGTTTAGCCGTTTTATTAGGATCAAAATGGCCACCTGCTTTTCCTGCTGCTACTAGCTCTCCCTCTTTTTGCAAAGCATCACAACTAGCACCTTCATGAATATGAAAACCATGTATTCCTGGCACTAATTGTTGTAATTGGGGGGTAAATAATAAGCCAAACTTCGTTTCCGTGATGGTAATTTTACCAACCGATGGCCCGTTATCCTTTGCACTAACAATCTGCATTGGCACTGTAATTGTATTAGCTAGCGAAGTTGCAGTAAAAAAAGCACTGACAATCAGTAACATTTTTAATTTCATAGATATTAATCCTTGTTATGATTTTAAATAGCGAAGATAACTAATCTAAAAATAAGGCTACTGATTTCAGTAGCCTTGTTTAATTATAGGAAGCAGATAGCCTTTTATTTGTTTTTTTCTATCCATTTACCATCGATATAAAATGCACTCCAGCCCGTGGCTTTACCATTTTTTTCTGAACATACATATTGTTGTTTAGTCTTACGGCTAAATCTAACAATCGTTTTATTACCTTCAGGATCCTCCAGCGGCGCTAAGGTTAAATAGCTAAATTTGGCTGGCAGACGATCTTTAAAACGCACCAACTCTTCAACTAATGGGGCGCGAGTCTCTCTTGATTTTGGAAAAGTGTTTGCAGCTAAAAATATTCCCGCAGCACCGTCTCTTAATACAAAGTAAGCATCAGATTTTTCACAAACTAATTCCGGCAGTGGAATAGGATCTTCTTTCGGTGGCGCCACTTCACCACTCTTTAAAATTTTGCGAGTATTTTTACAAGCATCGTTGGTACATCCCATATATTTTCCAAATCGCCCCATTTTTAAATGCATTTCTGAGCCACATTTGTCACATTCAATAACTGGCCCATCATAACCTTTAATGCGGAATTCACCTTCTTCAACCTCATAACCATTACATGCAGGGTTATTACCACATACATGTAACTTACGTTTATTATCAATAAGGTAACTATCCATTGCGGTACCACATTTAGGGCATCTACGGCGGGCTCGCAAAGCATGGGTTTCTACATCCTCCTCTTCTCCAAGCAGAATATTCGATAATTCATCTTCGGGAATTAAATTAATGGTTTTTTTGCAACACTCTTTTGCAGGCAAGCTATAACCAGAGCATCCAAGAAAAACACCTGTAGAAGCAGTTCTAATCCCCATTTTTCGGTGACAATCAGGACACTCGATCGATGTTAATACCATCGGATTGGGTCGCATGCCGCCTTCCTCAGGAGCCTTGTTTGCGCTTTCAAGCTGCTCGGAAAAAGCAGCAAAAAATTCATCTAATACACTCTTCCACTCAATACGATCTTCTGCTATCAAGTCAAGTTGATCTTCCATTCGAGCAGTAAAATCATAGTCCATTAATTCACTAAAATTTTCATCTAACCGATCAGTAACTATTTCACCTATTTTTTCAGCATAAAAGCGGCGATTTTCAACTTTTACATAACCTCGATCTTGGATAGTTGAAATAATAACCGGATAGGTTGAAGGTCGACCAATTCCACGTTTTTCTAGTTCTCTAACCAGTGAAGCTTCACTAAAACGCGCAGGGGGTTTAGTAAAGTGTTGACTAGGAGACAATTTTTCTAATTCAAGCTGATTACCAACTTTGACCATTGGTAATATTTTATCTTCATCACCTTTGCGCAATGCAGGCATAACTTTGGTCCAACCATCAAAACGCAAAATACGCCCTTTAGCTTTCAATTCAAAATCTCCAGCTTTGACGGTTAATGTTGTTGAATCAAATTCTGCTGGTGTCATTTGGCAAGCGACAAATTGGTTCCAAATCAGCTGATATAATTTTTTAGCATCCGCCTCCATCCCTGTTAAAGAGTCAACATTAACCTCAATATTTGAAGGACGAATAGCTTCATGTGCTTCTTGAGAACTTTTTTGATTGGTATAGACATTCGCCTGTTTAGGTAAATATTTTTTACCAAATTGATGGTCAATATAATCGCGAGCCATAGTTAACGCATCCTGACTTAAGTTAGTCGAGTCAGTACGCATATAGGTAATATAACCCGCTTCATAAAGCCGCTGCGCCATCATCATGGTCTTTTTAACGCCAAAACCAAGACGTGTGCTTGCCGCTTGTTGCAGCGTTGAGGTAATAAAAGGAGCGCTAGGTTTACTAATTGTAGGTCGATCTTCGCGATCTAATACCTGATAGTGAGCATTGTTTAATAATGCAATGGCAGCATCAATTTGTGCTTTCGACACGGGTTTAAACGGCTTACCCTTTTCGTGCGTGACCTCCATTCGAATCAATGCCGTATCAACGGTAAGTAACTCGGCATGAAGCTGCCAATACTCTTGTGGAACAAATGCTTTAATTTCGCGTTCTCGTTCAACAATTAGCCGCACAGCAACTGACTGAACACGTCCAGCAGAAAGACCGCGAGCAATTTTTTTCCATAATAACGGTGAAACCATATAGCCAACAACCCGATCTAAAAAACGCCGAGCTTGTTGAGCATTAACTCGATCAATATTTAATTCACCGGGATTATCAAAAGCCTGCTTAATCGCATTTTTAGTAATTTCATTAAAAACCACTCGACTAAAGCGTTGATTATCATTTCCAATTACTTCTCGCAAATGCCAAGCAATCGCTTCCCCCTCACGATCGAGATCCGTTGCCAGATAGATATGTTCAGCGTCAGAAGCGAGCGATCTTAATTCAGCAACGACTTTTTCTTTGCCAGGTAAAATTTGATAATTAGCTTTCCACCCATGATATGGGTCAACTCCCATTCGATTTACAAGCGCCTCATGTTCATCTTTTTTTACTTTTTTAACCTTGTTGGCTGAGTTTGTATTCTTTTGTGAGCTGGAACCACCACTTTTTGGCAAATCACGTATATGCCCTACGCTGCTTTTAACAACGTAATTATTACCAAGATATTTATTGATTGTCTTGGCTTTTGCCGGGGACTCCACAATAACAAGAGCTTTACCCATAGTTATCTTTACCTAAAATATTGTCTAAGCGTACTGGCTTTCCAGCCAGATGAAATGAAATCTCTTTTTATATTGCGTCAGATTTACAATATATCAACTTTTTTTTGCTTAAATACTTCGCCATAAAGATAAAAACCTTTGTTAATTCATACTGTAATCAGATGCAATAATACAATTTTGTCAGCAAAAAAATGACAAAAAGTAAAGCATATTAAGTAATAAAAAGCCTACACTCTACCTGATAAAAAACGATGCGCAACCACTTATTTTATTTGCTACTATTCTTATAACAACGAAAACTACCTCAATAAGTTATGAATACATTATAAAAAAAGCAATAAAATTATATAAAAAGCATCAGAAATATAGTTCAAACGGATAAATAAATAAAATTTTTAGAAACAAATTAATTTCCAAATAAAATAGCTTAATTATGATATATAAAATTATTTATCTGTTTTTAAGTAATTAATTAATATTTTATTTTCAATAAAATAATTAAATTTTAACCATCACGTTATAAAAATACCGGCTTTAAATGCCGGTAATTATTTTTAATCTTAATTTAAAATAGTGGTTTTTGCCCTCTTTGCCACCAGCGTATCAACAATTTATCTACATTTTCTATCATGCTACCCATTAAACGATCAACAAAACGTTTAGCGGGTGTATAAGTCACTGCAATAATTTCACGGGCTTCAATTTGATTGATGATAAGGTCATCACTAACCCCTATTTCATCAATTAATCCTTTTTCCTTCGCCTGGCTACCATACCAATGCTCTCCGGTTGCAACAGCATTAATATCAAGGGTTGGCCGTTTTTGATGGACAAAATCTTTAAATAGTTGATGTGTTTCATTTAAGTCTTGTACAAACTTTTTGCGTCCCTGCTCGGTATTTTCACCCAACAAAGTGAGAGTACGTTTATACTCGCCAGCGGTATGCAACTCTACATCAATATCCTTTTTCTTTAGTAAGCGATGAAAATTGGGTACTTGTGCAACCACACCAATAGAGCCAATAATCGCAAAGGGAGCCGCAACAATACGATCGGCGACACAAGCCATCATATAACCGCCGCTAGCCGCTACTTTATCCACCGAAACAATTAATTTAAGGCCTTTTTCTCGTAAACGATTTAGTTGAGAAGCTGCTAAACCATAGCCATGCACAACACCACCAGGACTTTCAAGCCTGAGTAAAACTTCATCTTTGTTATCAGCAATTGAAAGAATTGCCGTAATTTCTTCACGTAATGCATTGACTTCATTAGCATTCATGCTGCCTTTAAAATCAATCACAAAAAGACAAGGTTTTTTGACTGTTGTTTGACCAACTTTAGCATCTGCTTTCTGTTTTTTTTCTTCAATTTTACGTTGTTTCTTATAGGTTTTTAACCAGACTTTATATTCAGCATCACTCATCTTAACCTGTTGCATTTCACGCTGACGTTCGCGATAAGCTTCACTTAAATCAATCAGTTTTAAATCACCTTTTTTGTTCTGTTTACGCAGCCCAATACTAAAAATAAACAATGAAATCAATATAATAGAGACAATTACAGTGGCTATTTTAGCAACAAATAATCCATACGATGAAAGAAATTCCACAATTCTATCCTTCTTTACAGAATATAAACAATGGGAGTATTGTAACTAAAAACTTGATAAAATGCTTATAACTCTCATTAATAAATTTGAATAATCAAAAGTAGGAAAATATCATGTTACATTACCAAGCTAAAGCTGATTTACTTAACCAAAAAACCATTCTAATAACAGGAGCTGGTGATGGCATTGGGCGTGAAGCGGCATTAACTTATTCAAGTTATGGCGCCAATCTTATTTTAGTCGGTAGAACAACGGCAAAACTTGAACATGTTAAACAGAAAATTATTTCTAATAACAAATTTACATCTTCAGTTTCTATTTATACCCTTGATTTATTAACAATAACCGAATCACAATGCCATGAACTAGCAACTGACATTAGCAAAAATTATTCCTATCTTGATGGTGTATTACATAATGCCAGTATATTAGGAAAAATCGCACCAATTGTTGATCAACCCATACAACTCTGGCACGACGTTATACAAGTAAACGTTAATGCAACTTTTATGCTAACCCAAGCGCTATTACCGTTGCTTTTACAAGCACCAAATAGTTCCTTAATATTTACCACTTCAAGTGTTGGCAGACGAGGACGCGCTAATTGGGGGGCCTACTCAGTTTCCAAATTCGCAACCGAAGGTCTAATGCAGGTATTATTTGATGAATACAAAGAGACTAATTTACGGGTTAATTGCATTAATCCCGGAGGAACAAGAACGCAAATGAGAGCGGATGCTTTTCCCTCAGAGGATCCTATGAAACTAAAGACCCCACAAGAAATTATGCCGCTATATCTTTATCTAATGGGAGAAGATAGTATTAAGGAATCAGGAATAAGCTTTGATGCACAACCTAATCGCAAACCAGGTGTGTCAATTTAACTTTGTCACATAAAAACTAATAACAATAAAAATCAGTAATGAGTGATGTAACTAATTATCAAACAAAGTCATTACGCAATTAGTGAACTTTATAGATCTTAGCTGGACGACGCTTCAATATCCCTGCATTAAAAATCATATTTGTTTGATTAATAAAAGCAGAATACTCATCACGATCATGTTTATTCTGCCCTAAATGGAAAGAGCTATAAACTTTCGCCATATTGTAAAGATATTGATAATATTCTTCATAGATTTGCGCTTTAGACTCTACGTTATTAATGTTTTTAAAATTATCAACAATTTCGACAATTTTATTAGCATAAGATTGTAAAGAGTAATTATTGAAATTTGCCATTGGAAGTGCATATTCAAATGAATGAGTGACCGTATTTTGTTCATTTATGCCTTTATCAATAATATGAATATTATCAACTTTTGATTCTACTAGTGACAAAAAATGAATAAACTCCTCTTTAGTAAAACATTTTGTTTTCACATGCCTATCTAATTGCTTGCTTTTATTTAAAGCTAAAACATTCAGAAAAGATGTGCCTATCGCGTAATCACATTTAAAAACATTATTATCAATAAGTAAGGCATTACTACTTAATATTGGACCCTGTACTTTTATTCCATCAACAATAATTTGATTGTGTTTTAAAAAGAGTGATTGGTTAGAAATGATTTCTTTGAAAACCGAGCTGTAAGCATAATAATATTGTCGGGTAGGATTAATAATTCCACCCTGGTTACCAGGGTATACGATAAATTCAGTTTTTTGACCAATAGGATATTCAATCGTATGCTTGCCAGATTGTAAATCAACGTGCTTAATTTCACCTTGAATAAGTTTAATCGGATGATTATCAATCTTAAAATAAAGGGCATCCTTGTTATTATGACTAATGTAAAACTTCCCATCAGCTGAATTGCTTGATTGCCGCTCATCACAGCTTGCTAACAGCAATACGAATAAGCTGCTAGCGATAATTTGCCAAAATTGTGGCATATAAAATTTCAACCTTCTAATCAAGTTAACCCAATGACAGTAGCTTATTTTGAGGTTCTTCTCAATTAAATTAAAAGTATTTATATAGCACTATTTTTATCTATTAAACAAGTATTAGGTAGCTAAATTAGACTCTAATATTACCTTTAATTTTATATTATACTTTACGCGAAGATTTACTACGCCCCTTGGCCGCTCCTGTTGCTCGTTTATTTGCTACCCGCATCGAAGAAACTTGGGTATGTCGTTTGACAGCGCGACGGATCTGATTTGCTTTAATACGACGTCTATCTTGCTCAACCGATATCTTACTGGCTGTTTCATCGCTAAGACCTACCAACTGACGTAAATAATTAATCTGAACTAAACCTAATTCCGTCCAACCGCCTCTAGGTAATCCTTTTGGTAAATAAATATCACCATAACGAACACGGATCAGACGACTGACTTGGATGTTTACTGCTTCCCATAAGCGCCTTACTTCACGATTACGCCCTTCAGTTAATGTAACATTAAACCATTGATTCATGCCTTCTCCGCCACGAAACTTCAGGGTCTTAAAACTAGCTTCACCATCTTCCAGTTGAACACCTTTGGTCAATTGATGAATTTTAGCATCATTAATTTCACCAAAAACACGAACGGCATATTCACGTTCAACGTCATGACGTGGATGCATCAAACGATTAGCCAGTTCTCCATCTGTGGTAAACAATAATAAGCCACAGGTATTGACATCTAAGCGTCCTATCGCAATCCAGCGAGAACCCGTTAATTTCGGTAAGCGATCAAATACGGTTGGACGTCCTTCTGGATCATGGTGAGTACATAGCTCGCCTTCCGGCTTATAATAAGCTAATATCCGGCAAATGGTTTTCTCCACTTCTTTGATCTTCAACAGGTGACCATCTAAGCGAATTTTAGTGTTAGCCTTAACTTCTATACGGTCACCCAAGGTCGCTAATTGACCATCAACACTGATCCTGCCGGATTGAATAAAACTTTCTATTTCCCTGCGCGAACCATAACCACAACGAGCAAGTACTTTTTGTAACTTTTCACTTTTTTGCTTTTTAACGCTCATAGCGTAAACCTCTTGTGTCACCTTCACAGGCGTCATAATCATAAAAACAACTAAAAAAATAAACTGTGCTTATTATACACAGTTTTTCTATTATCCCCAGCCGCAGTTTTTTTATTCAAATGGTGTTGGTGAGCCCATTCCAACCCGAATAATATTTGGGGTACTCTCCGTTAAATCAACCACGGTAGTTGGTTTTTCACTTATATAACCGCCATTTATAATCAAATCAACTTGTTCGCCAATTAAACTTTCGATCTCCTCGGCGGAAGATTGTGCAGAATCATCACCTGGCAATATTAAGCTAGTCGATAATAAAGGTTCGCCGATTCCGTCAAGCAGATCTCTTGCAATTGGATTACTAGGTAAACGTATCCCTATTGTCTTGCGTTTTTTGTTCATTATCCGACGTGGCACTTCTTTTGTTGCAAGTAAAATAAAGGTGTAATGGCCTTGTGTACTATTTTTAATCATTCTAAATACAGGATTATCCAGATAAGCATATTCAGCTATTTCAGATAAATTACGACACATCAGGGTAAAATTGTGACGAGAATCCAATTGACGTAGGCGACAAATTTGCGTAAGCGCGTTTTTATTATCCAACTTACATCCAATTGCATACCCAGAATCAGTCGGATAAACAATAATGCCGCCTTTGTTTAATATATTTACGCATTGACTAATTAAGCGAGGTTGTGGATTTTGCGGGTGAATTTGCAAAGATTGTCCCATGAATGATCTCTATATATTATTTAATTAAACTTGAAAATTAAGCTAGCAATATAAATCAACCGCTTACTATATAATATTTACCCCAGTAAAATACTTCCCTATTTTATTGCCATATTTGCCAAACAGGAACGACACCTGCCGGTAGCCAAAGATTTCTACCTAACTCAGCCCAAGCACAAGGACGATGAAAATCAGAACCAACCGAAGCATATAAATTATGTAGCTTAGCTAACTCAGTTAAATTTTTTCGCTCTTCAGGCGACTGCTGGCATTGAGCAACTTCCATCGCATCACCTTGTTGCTGTTTAAAATATAAAACTAACCTTTTTTGCCACTTTGCCGATAGTGAGTAGCGGCCAGGATGTGCCAAGACGGCTACGCCGCCCGCTTGATGAATAACTTCTATTGCTTCAGCAAGACTACACCAATCAGCCGGAACATAACCTGGTTTACCACGCGTTAAATATTTTTTAAAAACATGACCGATACTTTTTTGTTTAGCATGAGCCATTATATAACGAGCAAAATGGCTCCGTGTTACCTGTCCCCCTGCGGCATAGGCTTTAGCATTTTGCCAGGCATCAGGAATACCGAACTTTTCTAATTTATAACCTATTTTTTCTCCACGTTGATTACGCCGTGCCGTTTGCATTGCAAGTAAATGTTTAAGACTGTCAGCATCTAGATTTAGATTAAGACCCACGATATGAATTTCAATCTTTTGCCAAATCGTGGAAATTTCAACTCCGGCAATTAATGTTAGCGGCTTATTTTTTTCATCTATATGATGCCGTGCCGGTAAAATTCCATTCACCGTATCATGATCAGTGATAGCTAATACGTCGACTCCCATTAATACTGCTCTATCAACTAACTCTAAGGGTGTGAGATCACCATCAGAAGCTCTTGTATGACTATGTAAATCATAAATAACAGATAGCTTCTCATTGTCTTGTGCCAAAATTTTACCCTCATTTTACTGCTGACAATTATAGAGAAAATTCATAGTGTGTCATAAATTTCTTGACACAACCCGAATGATCTAGTTTACTAGTACGGTGGATGGCGATATAGCTAATCTATCATGACACATTGCGAGGAAGAACAAAAATGACATTGCAATTTTTTATTATCGCCAAAATTCGTTGGTGGCAAAACTCTCATAAATGGGCGGTTTCTTCCTGTGCGTGAATAAATAACGCTATACCAGATCAAGACCCGCCATGAAGCGGGTTTTTTTATAGCCAATTAATATAATATAAAAGGCAATTAATATGGCAAACACAACAGTTAATCAAACAACTTTTTGTATATTACAAAATGAGATCAATTATCACCCTGAACCTTGTTTGTTATTTCAACATTTATGCAATAATGACTCTGACACATTATTATTAGAATCTGCTGCCGTTGATAGCAAGCAAAATCAACAAAGTATCTTGATTGTTAATAGTGCATTACGAATTACCGCCAATCAACAGCAAGTATCTTTTGCCGCTCTTAGTCCTAATGGAAATGCGCTATTAAGCCATATTTACCTCGCATTACCGAGTGAATTAGAAAAGATCGAGTCTGATGGTCAATTAGTGGTTAATTATCCAACAATTGATCCCCATCTTGACGAAGATAGCCGATTAAAAGCAACTTCATCTTTTGATGCGTTACGTTTGATTCATCATTTAGCCAAACATGACACCATTGATGCAGATAAAATTCTGTTAGCAGGCTTATTCTCCTACGATTTAGTGGCTTATTTTGAAAATTTACCCCCTGTAGCAAAATCTAATCGTTGTCCTGATTACTGTATCTATTTAGCTGAACACTATGTTGTGATCGAACATCAAAAACAGTCAGCAAAACTCATAAGTTGTCAATTTTCAGCAAAACAATCGATTGCTAAAACGATATTAAACCGTCATCAAGCAATTATTACCGCAACTCAGCAACCATTATTACCCTTGCCAACTGGCGCTGAGATATCAACACCTTTAGTGGTCAATAAAAACGATAGTGAATACTGCGCGATGGTAGAGAAACTAAAAAAATACATCTATCAAGGTGATATTTTTCAAGTGGTACCTTCACGTAAATTTATGTTGCCATGTACCGCACCATTAAGTGCCTATCAACGACTTACCAGACAAAATCCTAGCCCTTACATGTTTTATATGCAAGATCAGGAATTTACTCTATTTGGTGCTTCACCTGAAAGCGCCCTCAAGTATGACGCCAAAAGTCGACAAATTGAAATATATCCCATCGCCGGAACTCGGCCAAGAGGACGCACTGTGCTAGGCGAAATAGATGCTGATTTGGACAGTAAAATTGAACTTGCGCTCAGAACCGATCAGAAAGAACTCGCTGAACATATTATGTTAGTTGATTTAGCTCGTAATGACTTGGCGCGTATTTGTCAGCCAGGTAGTCGATATGTTGCTAATTTAACCTCGGTTGATCGTTATTCCCATGTTATGCACCTTGTTTCCCGGGTAGTTGGTAAATTAAGGACTGATCTGGATGTATTGCATGCTTATCAAGCCTGTATGAATATGGGAACCTTAACTGGCGCGCCTAAGATCAAAGCAATGACGCTTATTGCTAACTATGAAAAGGAGAATCGAGGCAGCTATGGTGGCGCAATAGGCTATTTCAAGGGCAATGGAGATTTTGACTCCTGTATTGTTATTCGTGCCGCCTATATTGAAGACAACATTGCCAGTGTTCAGGTCGGTGCTGGCGTGGTGTTGGATTCGGATCCACAGTCTGAAACGGACGAAACGCGCAATAAAGCCCAGGCGGTTATTAATGCCATTATGCAATCTCATCAAAGCTTGGAGGTATGCTAATGGCTGATATTTTACTACTCGATAATATTGATTCTTTTACTTATAACTTGGTTGATCAATTAAGAGTATTAGGTCATACCGTCACTATTTACCGCAATTCACTGCCTGGATCCATCATTGAACAGCGGCTTAAAAGGATGTCTTCGCCTGTACTAATACTCTCTCCCGGCCCCGGTAAACCAGCCGATGCTGGCTGTATGCCTAAACTGCTGCCATCAGTACTGGGTAAAATCCCAGTAATTGGTATTTGCCTTGGTCATCAAGCAATTATTGAAGCCTATGGCGGAAAAGTTTCATCGGCGAAAGAGATCATACACGGTAAATCATCTTTCGCTATACATGATAACCAATTTATGTTTAGTGGCCTAACCAATCCACTCGCGATTGCCCGTTACCATTCTCTAATTGGTGAAAAGATTCCTGCTGATTTGATCATTAATGCTCACTGCCAAGACGCAGTAATGGCCGTACGTCATAGCCAACATAAAGCCTGCGGATTTCAATTCCATCCTGAGTCGATTTTAACTCCTGAGGGAACCGCTTTATTAAACCAAACCCTATTATGGGCATTAAATTAAGGAGCAACAAAATGCAATTTATTTTGGACAAATTATTTAATGCACAGGTACTTACTCAACAAGAAAGTCATTTACTTTTTAGCACTATGATTCGAGGTGAATTAACCGAGTCTCAACTTGCAGGTGCATTGATTAGCATGAAAATGCGTGGAGAAGAGCCGAATGAAATTGTTGGTGCCGCGTTAGCTTGTTTAGAAAACGCGCAACCTTTTCCTCGACCTAATTACGATTTCTGCGATATCGTGGGTACTGGCGGTGATCACAGCAATAGTATTAATATTTCCACTGCCAGTGCTTTTGTCGCCGCAGAGTGTGGTTTAAAAGTTGCTAAACATGGCAATCGTAGTATATCAAGTCGTGCTGGATCATCCGATTTACTGGCCTCTTTCGGCATTCCGCTCGATATGACACCAGGCTCTGCACGACGTGCTTTAGATGAGATCGGTATATGTTTTTTATTCGCGCCACAATATCACCAGGGATTTCGCTATGCTGCCCCAATACGCAGTCAATTAAAAACTCGCACCCTCTTTAATATTCTTGGCCCATTAATAAATCCAGCTAAACCGCCAATTGCACTTATTGGTGTTTATGATCCTAAGCTCATTATACCTATTGCTAAGACTTTGCAATTAATAGGATATAAGCGAGCAGCCGTTGTACACAGCAGCGGAATAGACGAAGTCGCATTACATGGTCCTATTCAAGTCGCTGAATTAAATCAGGATGAAATTTTAACTTACCAACTCACCGCCCAAGATTTTGGCTTACCAAGCTATTCTTCAACAGAATTAATTGGCGGTTCGGTTGAAAAAAATCATCAACTTATTACCACATTGTTACAGGGTAACGGGAAGCCTGCTCATACTAATACTGTAGCTGCCAATGTGGCATTACTGATGAAGCTCAATAATTATGAAGATCTAAAAACCAATACCGATTTTGTTTTGCAAGTTATTAGTAGCGGCAAAGCCTACCAACGGCTAACCACGCTAGCAAATAGAAAGGAGTTTCATTAATGCAAGCGTCTATTTTACAAAAAATTGTTGCTGATAAAGTGAACGATTTAGCGGCAAAAAAACTAAAGCAACCATTAGCTAGCTTTATTACGCAAGTTAAACCCAGTGAGCGTGACTTTTTCACTGCTATTTCACAAAATCATCCGGCATTTATTCTAGAATGTAAAAAAGCTTCACCATCGAAAGGCATTATTCGTCATCACTTTGATCCTGTGCAAATTGCGAAAGAGTACCAAAATTATGCGTCAGCAATATCAGTGCTGACGGATGAAAAATATTTTCACGGCAGTTTTGACTCTTTACGCCTGGTTAGTAACACTGTGCCACAACCGATTTTGTGCAAAGACTTCATTATTGATCCCTATCAAATCTATTTAGCTCGCTTTTACCAGGCAGACGCTATTTTATTGATGCTATCAATATTAGATGATCAGACCTATCTATCTTTAGCGACACTGGCAGATAAGTTAAAGATGGGCATTTTGACTGAAGTGAGTAATGAACAAGAGCTAAAACGAGCGATTAGGCTACAAGCTAACATTGTCGGTATCAATAATCGTGATCTTCGCGATCTGTCCATTGATTTAAATCGCACCAAACAATTTGCCCCGCAATTAGCCGCAGAAACTTTAGTTATTAGTGAATCAGGTATTTATAACCACCAACAAATTCGTCAACTCAGTAAACAAGTTGATGGCTTTTTGATCGGCAGCGCGTTAATGAGCGAGGAAAACTTAATGTTAGCTATCCGTAGGCTAATTATAGGTGACAATAAAGTCTGTGGCCTCACTCGGCCACAAGATGCACACTGTGCTTATCAAGTCGGGGCGATTTATGGTGGCTTGATCTTTGCCGATAAATCACCACGAAAAGTAACATTAGAGCAAGCCAAAATCATTATAAAGGCAGCTCCTCTTAACTATGTTGGCGTTTTTCAACATCAAGCTAACTCATTTATTGCTGAAATTAGTCATAAACTGAGCTTATTTGCTATCCAGTTACATGGTGATAAAACAGCCGCTGATATTCAACAACTTCGAACGTTATTACCGCCAAATTGTGAAATATGGCAAGCGGTAAATATGACCAAACCAGCTACCAGTTTCAACTTAAACAATATCGATCGTTATCTACTTGATAACGGTGAAGGTGGCACTGGTAAAACCTTTGATTGGTCAAAATTACCCTTGGATCATCTTGAGCAAATTATGCTAGCCGGTGGACTTAATGCCGACAACTGCCAACAAGCCGCAGCGTTAGGCTGTAGAGGTCTTGATTTCAATTCTGGCGCTGAACACCAGCCTGGTATAAAAAGTTGCCACAAGTTACAGATTATCTTTGAAAAATTGTTTAATTATTTATGAGCGTAACAATTTAATGTATAGATCAACGGAATAATTAATGAAGAAATTAAATCCCTACTTTGGCCAATTTGGTGGCCAATATGTGCCGGAAATTCTTATCCCCGCACTTAACGAACTGGAACAGGCTTTTATCGAAACACAACAAGATAATACCTTTCAACAACAGTTTCACGATCTATTACAAAATTACGCAGGCCGTCCCACTGCCTTAACGCTATGTCGCAATTTAACTATCGGGACTAAAACCAAACTTTATCTAAAACGAGAAGATCTATTGCATGGTGGTGCCCATAAAACAAATCAAGTATTAGGCCAAGCTTTATTGGCAAAACGAATGGGCAAAACAGAAATTATTGCTGAAACCGGAGCCGGGCAACATGGCGTTGCTACCGCGCTAGCCTGTGCATTATTAGGGCTAAAATGTCGTATCTATATGGGTGAAAAAGATATCCATCGCCAATCACCCAATGTATTTCGTATGCAATTAATGGGAGCTAAAGTTATTGCGGTAAATAATGGTTCAGCTAGCTTAAAAGATGCTTGTAATGAAGCATTGAGAGATTGGTCAGGCAGCTATCACCAAGCACACTATTTACTTGGCACCGCTGCCGGCCCCCATCCTTATCCAACGCTGGTACGAGAGTTTCAACGTATGATTGGTGATGAAGCTAAAGCCCAAATTTTAGCCAAAGAAGGACGATTACCCGATGCGGTGATCGCTTGTGTCGGTGGTGGCTCTAATGCCATTGGCTTATTCACAGCTTTTAAGCCTGAGCAAAACGTGCGTTTAATTGGGGTAGAGCCGGCCGGTCTGGGTATTGATACTGGCTCTCACGGCGCTCCGTTAAAACATGGACGGCTTGGCATTTTCTTGGGCATGAAATCGCCCATTATACAAACCGATAAAGGACAAATTAAAGAGTCTTATTCTATCTCTGCCGGGCTAGATTTTCCCTCAGTAGGACCCGAGCATGCTTATTTAAATAGTATTGGCCGGGCTGATTATGTCTCAATTACCGATGATGAAGCTTTAGCTGCATTTAAAAAATTATCCACTCATGAGGGTATTATTCCAGCCTTGGAATCGTCACACGCCCTGGCTTATGCCTTAAAAATGATCAAAGCAGACCCCGAAAAAGAACAATTACTGATTGTTAATCTATCCGGCCGTGGCGACAAAGATATTTATACTGTACATCCTATTTTGCGAGCCAAAGGAGAGATCTAATGGACCGTTATCAACAACTGTTTAAGCGCTTAAATGATAAAAATCAGGGAGCATTCGTTCCATTTGTCACCTTAGGCGATCCCAATGCAGAAATGTCACAAAAAATTATTGATACATTAATTGAAGCGCAAGCTGATGCATTAGAAATTGGTATTCCTTTTTCTGATCCTCTGGCTGATGGTCCTACTATTCAAAAGGCAAATTTACGTGCCCTTAATGCAAATATTACGCCAACCCGTTGTTTTGAATTATTATCACAGATCCGTAAAAAGCATCCTTTGCTTCCTATTGGCCTATTAGTTTATGCTAATCTGGTTTTTAGTAATGGCATTGATAACTTTTATGCCCAATGTCAGAATAGCGACATCGATTCCGTTTTAATCGCTGATGTACCCATGAATGAGTCCGAACCCTTTCGTATCTCGGCAGTGCGGCACAATATTGCACCGATCTTTATTTGCCCGCCTAATGCAGATGAGCAGCTTTTACGCAAAATTGCTTTATATGGTCGTGGCTATACTTATTTACTCTCGCGTTCAGGTGTAACCGGCACAGAAAAAAAAGCCCATATTCCTGTTAGTCAATTACTCACCAAGTTACAAGACTATCATGCTGCCCCACCACTTTTAGGTTTTGGTATTACTGAACCAAAACAAGTCACTGAAGCAATCAAAAATGGTGTAGTAGGTACAATATCTGGCTCAGCCGTGGTTAAAATAATTGAAACTTATCATCAACAACCTGATATATTACTGGTCAAATTAAAACAGTTTGTTTTACAGATGAAAATGGCGACACACAAATAGACATTTTAAGGTTATTGAAAAGGGTTGATAGCTGGTCAGTTTTGCAATTACTAATTTTCGATTCTAATAAGCAATTGTAACTAACCCGTCGCTACTAGTGCCAGCTATTCATTTGTAATTTATCCCTATTTCATCAATAATCAGTATATTGACTGCAATGAAAATACTCATTTCGCATTCATACAAGATAAATAAAAATAACCCTCGTATTGATGGAGAATTGAATAATGAAATATCTTAAATCAATGACAGCGCTCTGTACCGTGTTATTTATGGCATTATTCCTTTCTGCTTGTGCTCCAACAGCAAAAACAGAAGGAACTGGTGGATATATCGATGACACGGTTATTACAACTAAAGTGAAGACAGCACTATTGGCAGAAAAAAACTTGAAATCAACGCAAATCAATGTTGAAACCTTTAAAGGACGTGTGCAATTGAGTGGCTTTGTCAGTTCGCGTGCCGACGCTCAACGTGCAGTGCAAGTAACACAAGGTGTAGCAGGTGTGCAGTCAGTTATTGATTCGATGAAAATACGATGATGGTTTTAGTCTTCAGCCCCAATTGGGGCTGAAATAAATATAATTTACCGCCATTTGCTCCTCTTATCATATAATAAAAATAACAACGGTTTTATTACCAAATAGTTATAATATATCAATTACTTAAATGAATAATTATATTGCTATATCCAAAATTACTATAATATAAATATAATTCTTTTTTAATTTTTATTCTTACTTATAGAATAACCACAAAATTTACTGATATCGCATTAGCTTTACCATAGAAATGCTATACGCTCTCTTCACTGTCAGTTACAATATGCAACCAAAATGTGATGATAAAAACCAGTTATAGGAGCAGTTTTCATGTCCATTACGGCCAACTCACTTATCAGCGATAGCTTTAATTTTTTTAAAAATCAGCTGAGCGGCCTTTTTATCCTGTCATTCATTTCAGCTACCATCAGTCTAATACTCTATTATTTTCTGGTACCTATCGATGAAATGGTAACTATTGTCAAAACCTTAGGTGGTCAAAATGACTCAACTTCACTTTTAACCTGGGTAAGTCAACTATCTGATGAAGAAAAAGCGATAATGATGAGAGTTTCACTACTCTCATTGACTGCCGTTTTTATCGGATTAATACTCTTAGTTTCTTCTGTTGTTACTTATTTGTCAGAACTCAGTACCGGCAATAGCATCAGTGCATTGCAAGCTTTTATACTTTCATTACGTATATTACCCAGCATGTTAATTTTGCTAGTTATATGCACTATTATAATTTATTTTGGTTTTATGCTGTTCATCTTACCGGGTGTTATTTTAGCTATCGGTTTTTCCTTATCGCCTATCATTTTAATAACCAACAAAAACATCATGCCGCTACGAGCCATTAGTCAAAGTTGGAAAATAGCATTTCGTCATTGGTGGTTGATTTTATCAATTTTATTACTATGGTTGGCATTACAAATGTTACTTACTATGCTACTTGGACAATTTCGTTTTTTACCGGGTATGGTGAATAATATTATTTCTTTTACATTGAATAATTTACTTACCTCTTTTACTTTGATTTATTTTTTCCGTCTCTACATGTTAATCAGCAAAACAACAAACTAAGTAGATAAAAATACCACGGTTATTATTTGTCGTTAGATGCCGTGGTAAGATTTTATTATCAGCTTAAACAATTAATCATCTATCGCCGAATCAATATTCTGACTCAAATTTAATTTCATTCATAATAACAAACTAATTACTTTAATGTTAATGTGTGAATTTTATTGATCAGAAGATAATTTTATCGATAAAAATTTACAGCTACAAACCGTGTAACATTTTATCAAATAAGGTAATATAATATAAAACAAATTGGCAATATGATATTTTATAATTTATTAATCAAATAATTATAAAAATTTCATATTTACTCGCAAAGGATCAGGACAAGCGCCCTTATGAGACAACTATTAGATTTTATTCCTCTCATTGTTTTCTTTATTGTATATAAAAAAGTAGATATTTTTTACGCATCTGGCGCATTAATGATTGCAACCGCTTTATCTATGTTAGCCATCTATTTTATCTATAAAAAAATTGAGAAAAGTTCGTTAATTACTTTAGTAATCGTGATAATTTTTGGTGGATTGACCTTGATTTTCCATAGTGATCTTTTTATTAAATGGAAAGTGACAGTTATTTACGCTATTTTTTCATTAGCACTATTAGTCAGCCAGTATTTTACCGAAAAACCATTAATCCAAAGAATGCTGGGTAAAGAGATCCATTTAGCTAATGAAATTTGGCGTAAATTAAATCTATCGTGGGCAATCTTTTTTGCCCTCTGTGCGCTAGTTAATATTTATGTTGCCTTTTGGCTACCTCAGGACGTCTGGGTTAATTTTAAAGTTTTTGGTTTGACCGCAGTCACGCTAATATTTACAATACTCAGCATGGTGTATATTTATAAACATCTTCCTAAAGAACAAAAGTAAGTTGATATGATAACCACGGATACCTATTAATAATAGGTATATTGAAGAAAATAACAGAAGTAAATTTTTCATGACACAACAACAATTACCACAAGGAGAATTAGTTCTCCGTACCTTAGCAATGCCTGCCGATACAAATGCTAATGGTGATATATTCGGTGGGTGGCTAATGTCACAAATGGATATTGGCGGCGCAATTCTAGCAAAAGAAATCGCGCTTGGCCGTGTTGTTACTGTCGCCGTCAATGGGATCACGTTCCAAAAACCAGTCTCGGTTGGCGATGTAATTTGTTGTTATGCGCATTGCATAAAAACAGGTAATACTTCTATCACCATAAATATTGAAGTATGGGTTAAGAAAGTTGCTAGTGAGCCAGTAGGTCAACGCTATCGAGCCACAGAAGCGATTTTCACTTATGTTGCGGTTAATGAGGATAATTCTCCTCGTTGTTTACCTGAAGATAAACGTCATTACCAGTTATCTAACTCCAATAATGCAACTGCCTCTTGAGCACTTTTAATAGGCCAATTTAACTTGGCCTTTAAACAAGTTTTATAGTCAAACCAATTTAAGAAAGATTAATTGAACCATCAATTTTGAAGAGGAATGTCTTTTTTAATCCCTTAGCCGGAATTTTTTCATAATACCAACGATTCATCGCGCGCTTAACTTCCCTTTCGAACATACCTCTAGGTGATGAATCAACTACTTCAAGATTAACAACTCTGCCATTTTCATCAATATCATACAGAACATTTACATAGCCTTCTTTACCCAATTTGCGAGCGCGATCTGGATAATCTGGATGCTGAATTCTTAATGCCTTAGGACCATCTATGGCAATGGATGATGAATCCATTGGGCTAGCCTGCTGATGGTTATTAACCCCAACATTATCATTGCTTACTACATTAGCTTGTTGTTGATTTGGCTGTTCAACAATAGTTTTTTTAATATGCTGTTCTAATAACTGCTTAGATTTAGGATTTTGTTCAGCAATTAACTTTTTCTGCATAACCTTCTTTTTCATAGGTAATGCCATTGTGGGTTCAACATCAGACTCTATTTTAGGTTGTATAACCGCTTCTGGCTCATTAACAGCGACATTAACCGACTTGCTAATACCATTAGGTGCAGCCAAGGTGACCATCGCTACTGACATAGATTCAGTTGTCGAAGCTGATAACGTTGGCTGTAGTAAAAACCAAGATATTGCTAACGAAGCATGAAGAAATAATGATAAGCCAATAAATGAAGCCGAACGAATCCAACGCATGAGAAAATTCTTTCTTAAATTAAGCAAATTAAGTAAGTTGTATTCTAAATGCAAATAGCAATCATATTCAATAAGGATAGCCTGCTAAGATTAAAAAAGTATCTTGCAGTCGATAAGATTAGGCAGTGATCGAGTTTCTAATTAACAATATCAACATAACAAGCTGCAAAAATTAACCAATCATTAATACATTTATTCATTTAAAATAACCGAGCTTAACATTTGTGGTGTAAAATAATAAATGACTAGTTGATCTGACAAATTATGACGCATACATCTAGCGTAAAAAAATATAAAAATATTTTAAATATTCATAAAATACATTAAATTACTTTCACTTAAGCTAAAAATCATACTTTTAATATTCATAACAAATTTTATTTTGCTATAGTGAATAACCAGATAATCAAGAGTCTTCATTAACTCTAAGATAGGAACATCTTTGCCTATGGCAACCGTCTATATATTATTAAACTGGGCTTTACTTTTTCTATACTGGCTAATGATCGCCACGGTTACTATACGCATTTTATTAAAACGACGCCCGGTTACTTCTGCCCTAACCTGGCTATTGATTATTTATATCATTCCATTAGTTGGCGTTATTGCATATCTGGCTTTTGGTGAGTTACACCTTGGCAAACGACGAGTAATGAAGGCAAAGGGTATGTGGCCTTCAGTGGAAACCTGGCTAGAAAAACTCAAACAATCTAAACATATTTTTTGTAAAAGTTATAGCCGAGTGGCTGAACCTTTATTTGAACTATGCGAAAAAAGACAAGGAATTGGCGGCGTTAAAGGTAATAAAATTCAACTTTTAACCAATTATCAAGATGCTTTGACTACCATTATTCGCGATATTAACTCAGCTCATTACAATATCGAAATGGTATTTTATATTTGGCAAGACGGAGGATTAGTTGATGAGGTTACAGAAGCTCTGATTAATGCAGCAAAACGAGGTATAAAATGCCGAATTATGATTGATTCCGCCGGTAGCTGGTCTTTTTTTCACAGCCATCAACCGAAAAAAATGCGAGAAGCTGGAATAGAATTAATAGAATCATTAAAAGTAAATTTGTTCCGCTTTTTTCTGCGTCGAATGGATCTCCGTCAACATCGAAAAATAATTATTATTGATAACTATATTTCCTATGTTGGTAGTATGAATATGGTTGATCCTCGCTTTTTTAAGCAAAATGCCGGCGTGGGACAATGGATAGATATCGTCGTCCGAATGGAAGGACCAGTTTCCACAACACTTGGCATTGTTTACGCCTTTGATTGGGAAATGGAAACCGGTCAACGCATTCTTCCTCCTCCTCCCGATACCAATATTATGCCATTTGAACAAGCGAGTGGTCATACAACCCAAGTTATTGCGTCAGGACCTGGTTTTCCAGAGGAATTAATTCAGCAATCTCTAATAACGGCTATTTTTTCTGCACGTAAGCAACTGATCATTACCACCCCTTACTTTGTTCCCAGTGATGATCTAATTCATGCTATTTGCACTGCAGCGTTGCGAGGTGTTGAAGTGTTAATGGTGATCCCTAACCGGAATAACTCTTTTTTAGTTCGTTGGGCAAGCCGGGCATTTTATTCTGAGCTATTAGAAGCCGGCGTTAAAATTTATCAATTCAATGATGGGCTTTTGCACACTAAAAGCCTATCGGTTGATGGTGAATTAAGCTTAATCGGTTCTGTTAATCTAGACATGAGAAGCCTTTGGCTTAATTTTGAGATAACTGTTGTTATTGATGATAAAAGTTTTGGTAACGATCTAATATTAGTTCAATACGACTACATTGCTCGCTCTACGCCTTTGATGCAAAAGAATTGGAATAAACGCCCATTATGGAACCGTGTTATTGAACGTATTTGCTATTTTTTTAGTCCGTTATTGTAATATTTTTATAGAATGATCAGGTTTTAAAATTATTTTTATTAAATTAAACCAATGCCATTAAATCAACGAATAACATTTGTTTCCATAATTGTCAGTTAGCGATATTGATATATACATCTTAGTTATAAAAATAAGCTAATTTTTATAACTAATGGTGTACACAGTTAATTACCTAATTATTAAATTAGGCAAATCAAAGTATAATTTATATTTATATGCATCATAATCAAACGGATCACTAACAAAAATGCTTCAATTTCAAATCACCCTATTAGATCTAAACTAAAATCGATATCGCTATCTTAGCAAAAAAACGTTTTTTAACCTTTTGAATTTAGTTTTATAATGAATTAATAATCTTAAAAAGTTATAACTATTAGATAAATAAAATAATTAATATAGCTTTTATAACAATATCAATATCCAAAAATTTATCAATAAATCATCAGGATCCCTGAGTTAAGATATTATTGCTAGTTTAAAGTAATCCAGGAAAAACCGATTTAGTCCCTGTAATGATAAACTCAATCCCAAGTGACATTAACAATAATCCCATAATACGCGTAATAACATTAATGCCCGTTTGTCCTAAATACTTAACTAGAATTGTTGCTGAGCGAAAAAGTAACCAACAACTCAAAGCAAAAAAGATACAAGTTAACGATAGACCAACTAAATTTTGCCATCCCTGCCAACGAGAAGACCAGACAATACATGAACTGATTGCGCCAGGCCCAGCCATTAATGGTAGTGCTAAAGGAACAACCCCAATACTCTCACGAATAACACTTTCTGATTTTTCTTGTTTATTCTGCTTATCTTCACCTATTCGACCGCTGATCATAGACATAGCAATGGCCGCAATAACTATTCCGCCAGCAATACGAAAAGAATCAATAGAAATACCAAATAGTTGTAAAAAAACCTCACCTACCAATAACGAAATACATAAAATAATTGCCACAGAAAAATTAGCCACTAAATTTGTTCGATTTCTTTCTGTCACAGATTGATAATTAGTCATACTAATAAATACAGGCAAAATTCCTATCGGATTAACTAACGCAAAAAGCGCTAAAAAAAACTTAATATAATTAGGAAGATCCAGTAAAGTACCAACCACAATTGAGTCCCTCAATCAAATATTAACGCTTAGCTAAAAATTAATTACTCATAACAAATAATATTTAGCTGATGCAGGAAAAACACTTTATCTTAGCGTAGCATACTTATCTAGCTAAAATTCAAAAACTAAATCCAATAACAAAATAAGTTTCAAAATTAGCGGGTATACGAAATTTTGTTAACTTAACTTTTCGCTATTCACTTATATTGCTAATTGAAATTATCCTTATATATCTTATTACTGAATTGATTCAGTATGCACTTTTTTTGATAAAGATCACTTTAGCGCTATTTATAAATGGTAAGCTATATATCTATTGAGTACTCATAAATATAATGAGCGTTTTATTTTATTTTTATAATGGAATTTTTTTAAGTTAATTAGCTTATTAAAAGCTAACCAGCACTTATATAAAATATGTCATTTCATATTTAATTATATTGCTCCTAATCTAGGCTAATTGACTAAAAAAATTTAACATTTTATTAGGAGTAACCATTATGTCTGTAACTAATGTTACTGAACTCAATGAACTTGTCGCCCGTGTTAAAAAAGCACAACAAGAATTTGCTAATTTTACTCAGGCACAAGTTGATAAAATCTTTCGTGCTGCTGCTCTGGCTGCTGCTGATTCTCGCATTCCGTTAGCAAAATTAGCAGTTGAAGAATCAGGTATGGGAATTATAGAGGATAAAGTGATTAAAAATCATTTTGCTTCGGAATATATTTATAATGCCTATAAAGATGAGAAAACTTGTGGTGTTCTGTCAGAAGATCTTACTTTTGGTACTATGACAATCGCAGAGCCTATTGGCTTAATTTGCGGTATTGTTCCAACAACCAATCCTACTTCAACAGCCATTTTTAAATCTTTAATTAGCCTAAAAACCCGTAATGGTATTATTTTTTCCCCTCACCCTCGCGCTAAAAAAGCCACTAACAACGCCGCCAAAATTGTTTTACAAGCTGCTGTCGCTGCGGGTGCACCAAAAGATATCATTGGCTGGATCGATGAGCCCTCAGTCGAGCTTTCAAATGCATTAATGCACCACCCAGATGTTAATCTTATCTTAGCAACTGGTGGGCCGGGTATGGTAAAAGCAGCTTATAGCTCAGGAAAACCTGCCATAGGTGTAGGTGCAGGCAATACACCTGTAGTTATTGACAGTTCTGCCGACATCAAACGTGCAGTTGCTTCAATTTTGATGTCAAAAACCTTTGATAATGGTGTTATTTGCGCGTCAGAGCAATCGGTTATCATTGTGGACGAAATTTACAATCAAGTGCGCGAACGTTTTGTCACTCATGGTGGCTACTTATTAAAAGGTAAAGAGCTTAAAGCGGTACAAAATATTATTTTAAAAAATGGTAATTTAAATGCAGCTATTGTTGGTCAACCTGCGGTAAAAATTGCTGAATTAGCCGGTATAAAAGTACCACTAAACACTAAAATTTTAATCGGGGAAGTAAAAGATACCGATGAGAGCGAACCTTTTGCCCATGAAAAACTCTCGCCATTACTTGCCATGTACCACAGTAAAGATTTTGCTGATGCCGTTGCAAAAGCAGAAAAATTGGTTGAGATGGGAGGTATTGGTCATACTTCATGTCTTTATACCGATCAAGACAATCAAACTGAGCGAGTTAATTATTTCGGCGAAAAAATGAAAACTGCCCGTATTTTAATTAATACTCCGGCATCGCAAGGTGGGATCGGTGATCTTTATAATTTTAAATTGGCTCCGTCATTAACATTAGGATGCGGCTCCTGGGGTGGAAATTCCATTTCTGAAAACGTGGGTCCTAAGCACCTAATTAATACTAAAACGGTAGCGAAAAGAGCAGAAAATATGTTGTGGCATAAACTTCCTAATTCTATTTATTTTCGTCGTGGTTGCCTACCCCTAGCGCTGGAAGAAATTGCTACTGATGGGGCTAAGCGGGCTTTTATCGTTACTGACAGTTACTTATTCAATAATGGTTATGTTGATGAAGTCGTTAATGTATTGAAAGCTTATAATGTAGAAACTGAAGTCTTTTTTGAAGTTGAAGCTGATCCAACGTTGAGCATTGTACGTAAAGGTGCCGCTTTAATGCATACCTTTAAACCAGATGTGATTATCGCATTAGGTGGCGGTTCTCCTATGGATGCAGCTAAAATCATGTGGGTAATGTATGAACATCCTGAAACCCATTTTGAAGAGCTTGCTTTACGTTTTATGGATATTCGCAAGCGGATCCATAAGTTCCCTAAAATGGGTGTTGAAGCCAAAATGGTCGCCATCACCACAACATCAGGTACCGGCTCTGAAGTCACACCATTTGCTGTTGTTACTGATGATGCTAGCGGTCAAAAATACCCCTTAGCCGATTATGCAATTACACCAAATATGGCTATTGTTGATGCAAATCTTGTTATGCATATGCCTAAATCCCTTACTGCATTCGGTGGACTCGATGCGATTGTTCATTCATTAGAAGCCTATGTTTCAGTTCTTGCAAGTGAATACTCTGATGGACAAGCGTTGCAAGCTTTAACACTGTTAAAAGAATATTTGCCAGCAAGTTATCTAAATGGGTCAAAGGATCCGATTGCTCGCGAACGAGTGCATAATGCAGCAACTATTGCTGGAATTGCTTTCGCTAATGCCTTTTTAGGTGTTTGCCACTCAATGGCACATAAATTAGGATCCGAATTTCATTTACCTCATGGTTTAGCTAATGCCCTGCTAATTGAAAATGTCATTCGTTATAATGCTAATGATAATCCAACGAAGCAAACAGCATACAGCCAATACGATCGTCCTCAAGCTCGTCGTCGCTATGGTGAAATTGCTGATCATTTAGGACTAACCTCATCGGGTGATCGTACGGCCAACAAAATTGAAAAACTCCTTAATTGGTTAGCAACACTTAAAACTGTACTTGGTATTCCTAAATCTATTCGTGAAGCCGGAGTAGCAGAAAAAGATTTCTTAGCAAAAGTTGATAAGTTATCTGAAGATGCCTTTGATGATCAATGTACCGGTGCAAACCCTCGCTTTCCTCTGATTGCTGAACTTAAACAAATTATGTTGGATTCTTACTATGGTAATAATTTTACCGAAGAGAAAAATATATTTCTGCCTGCAGAGGAAAAAAGTCATCGAGTAAAAGAATCTATTTAATAGACATTTTATTTGTAACCATTTATTTAATAATTAGCACTGAATATATATTCGGTGCTTTTTTAATCTCAAAATATTTTATCGATCCTTATTTGAAAATAATTTAAAACCAAAATAGTTATTTTAGGTAATTAATTTTCATTTAAGAATAATAATCTAATAAAGGAAATCAAATTTATTTAAATGGAACAATTGAAAAAGGTTTTTCGCCTGCCTCAATACTTTTAGTGTGATTAATTGCATCCATATAATGTTTACGGCAAACTGAAATATATTTCTCATTGCCGCCAATTTCAATCTGCTCTCCCTGATAGACTGCAAGTCCATTATCATCTAATCGCAAAACCCTACTTGCTTTACGTCCACAATAACAAATTGTTTTTAGTTCAATAAGCTTATCTGCCCAAGCTAACAAATAGTGACTGCCAATAAATAACTCACCACGAAAATCTGTTCTTAATCCATAACACAGAACCGGTATGTTGTCATAATCAACGATTTCACAAAGCTGACTAACTTGCTCTTTAGTTAAAAACTGACACTCATCAACAAGTACACAATGAATTTTTTGATAGCTATTTTTTTCTTTTATTAATCTTCCCATATTTGTCCGTTGTGAAAATAATAGTGCATCCGCAACTAAACCAATTCGGGACGTTACTTTACCTTGAACAAATCGCGTATCAATTTCAGCGGTGAAAATAAGCGTATTCATTCCCCGTTCATTATAATTGTATGAAGACTGTAGTAGTGAAGTTGATTTACCCGCATTCATTGCTGAATAATAGAAATAAAGCTGAGCCATTAGCCCTTTCCTCTTACCTATTTAGACAAACATTTTGAAAGTTTACCACATACATTATCAAACATTATTCTTCATTTCATTTGATTATAAATATTGATAACTAACATAACAGATTTTTTAGTAATGTTTATAGTCATGAAAAAGTCAGTATGTTTAAATGCCACTTTCTACAAACAACGTCTTTATTTTAACAGAGTATGTGATAAGAAAAGATTATTAATAGCTAGCATTCATCATAAAACATAGATACCTAGCAGTAATAACTCAACAAAAGCTTAATAAGCAAACTCTTTTACACATATTAAGTTAAAATTTAGTTTATGTTACATACCATAAAGTTGAATAAAAATAAAAAACATCGTCTTTACATATGAATGAAATTCAAATATAAAAGCAATACTATCATTTTCGTATAGACTTTTAAGTATCCTCGGTATCTAATATAAGATATATAATATTTTCTAGTAAAAGCTTATATTGCTTTTGCAAAGAAGTTTAAGTTTAACAAAACAATAAATTTAACCTTATTTTGTAACTTCACTATTGCAGAAAATAAAATAGCATTCTATTATTAGTAGACATCAGCCAACATTCATTTTAATTCGAGACCAGGAAAATGAGCGATTCATTGAAATATTTTAAATCATTAAATAACATTCGTACCTTACGTGCTATAGCAAGAGAAACACCGTTAGAATCATTGCAAGAAATATATGATAAATTCAAAACCGTTGTAGAAGATCGAATCGAAAGTGATAAACAAGAGAGAGCTCAATTAGAAGTTCATAGTCAAAAAATTGCAAAATATATTAAATTACTTGAAGGGGAAGGACTCAGTCTAGATGATCTAGTTACTGCAAAGGCTCCTTCAAAAACATCCAGCCGTACTAAGCGCGCTGCAAGACCAGCTAAATATCAATATAAAGATGAAAATGGTGAAATTAAAACCTGGACCGGTCAAGGTCGTACACCAGCTGTCATTAAAAAAGCGATGGAACAAAAAGGTAAAAAATTAGACGATTTTTTAATCTAAGTGTTCTTTCTCTACTTTAAAAATACCCTTTATATAAAGGGTATTTTTATTACACATATTATTAACATTTATCATACAATAAATAACCGACCTTAATAAAGCCTAATAAATATCAAAAGTAAAAATTCCTGCTGTATAAAATAACATTAATAATACTTAAATACATTTACTTAATCGCTACCTTTTACTAATAGCTAACGTATACCTTCCCCTTAATAAAGATGTCTATATCAAAATATACAACTGCAATTAATATAAATATTTTGTTATCAACGATACATCATGTTATGTAAATTTTTGTCATCTAAACATTTCAAATTATTCCTATCAGAAATAGTATCGTTGATTTTTATTGTCATAAACTCATGCATTCAATGTTCATTATTAGATTACTCTATATTTATTTTGTTAGTTAGGTTGTTAAATTTCATTCTATTCATTATGAAAAAATTTACTATAGAAATAATAAACAGATTAGCTTATGAACAAAAAATAAATAGCTAATATGATGCATGCTAAATCAATTAAATATAATTACTATACTTTTCTATCATAATTATGATCAGTGTTAGTGTAAATATTATTGATAAAAAATCGTTTACTTACATAAGAAAATTTAACAAGCTGCAAAACGATATATGAACTGCATAAATCAAATTATTATTATTTGAAATAGTATGTAATATCTCCATTTATACAACATGTTACTCTAGCTACAAAATCAATAAAACTGTTTTCAATTTCATGTATAAATAGGACTTGTTAAAATAAATATATAATAACAAGCAGGCAATATTTTATATAAAAACCATAGGGATTTTTTATTGATTTGAGTCAAATTTATTGATAATTAGCAATCTAAGATATTTTTTTTATCCAAGCAAAAAATTCGTCACCGAAAGATTCGTGCCGGATACCATATTCAACAAATGCTTTCATATAACCCAATTTATTACCACAATCATGGCTCTTACCCTGTAAATGATAAGCCTCAACGGGTTCACTTTCTATTAACATTTCAATCGCATCGGTTAATTGAATTTCATCACCCGCACCCGCTGGGGTTTTCTCTAATAAAGCCCAAATTTTCTCTGACAATACATAACGGCCAACAATAGATAAATTAGATGGCGCCTCGTCAATTTTAGGTTTTTCTACAACACCTTTAATAATTTTGCTTTCACCAGGTTTTAATTCATAGCCGTCACAGTCCACAACACCATAATTAGATACAAATTCTTTTGGTACCGGTTCAACAAGAATTTGGCTAGCTGACGTTTCATGATAACGTTTGAGCATCGCCGTCAAATTATACTGTTTCAAATCAGATGAATATTGATCGATAATTACATCAGGTAAAACCACAGCAAAAGGTCCATCCCCTACCAATGGTTTGGCACATAAAATGGCATGCCCAAGCCCTTTTGCGATACCTTGCCTCGTTTGCATAATTGTGACATGACTTGGGCATATAGATTGTACATCATTTAATAATTGCCGTTTGACTCGCTTTTCCAAAATTGCTTCTAATTCAAAACTGGTATCAAAATGGTTTTCTATTGAATTTTTTGAAGAATGGGTGACTAATATAATTTCATGAATACCGGCAGATATACATTCATTCACGACATACTGAATAAGGGGTTTATCCGCCAAAGGCAACATTTCTTTAGGAATCGCTTTCGTGGCAGGCAACATACGAGTTCCCAATCCAGCGACAGGAATAACTGCTTTGCTCACTTTTTTTTCCGCTTTTTTTAGTTGCATTTTTTCTTCCAAGTTACTTATATACAATATGCTAATGAAATAAGACAAATAGATTTTCAACAACTTATGTGGCGAGTATAGCAGTAAAATGTACCAAATAAATAGCGAACTAGAGAAAATTGGCCTAGGTTAACAATCCTGTGAAAAGTAACTAATTATAATATTTCTACCAATGAATTAAACATTAATGTCAGTCGATGTTTATGATTCCATACTTTACATTGCCAATCTGTACCCTTTTCTATTATTTGTTGATAAGCCATTGGTTGTAAGCTACCTAATGGCATATTTGATGATAATTTGACTTCTTTATTCTCTGTTTTTAGTTTTACATTAAGTCCGGCTGAAGCTAATACAATTGTTTTGCTTTCAGTGTGAAAATAGCCTAACAAAATTGGAAATTGTCCTTTAATACCTAAATCTATTAATAAAGTATTTATTTGCTCAAGCATTTCACTAATATTAAATAATCTGTTGGCTTGGCTATTAAGATAGGTTTGCAATAATTCATTAAATGCAACTCTAAGTAATAATGCAGCCATAACACCATCACCCGCTGAATACTCAATATCAAGGCAATAAAAACCTATTTGTTTATCAGAAAGTTCTGCTAAATCAAATATTAATCCAATTTTATTAATATCTTTTAGTTGCCGATAATTAATTTTATAATTTGCCAATGTTTGATTTACTTTAGGCTGCAGCTCTAGTAAAACTGGCAAAATATCATTTTTTTCGTGTTGTATCATTTGCTTAATATGAGAAAGTTCAGCAGATAAACGGGTTGTTGTTTCTACAATATCTGGATACAAATTGCGTATAATTGTTTCTCTGACGTCATCAAAATCAACAATCGGCTTTAATAAAGCATCTTTTACACCAAGTCGAAGCATTCTATCTAAATCACTGATTCGATTTGTGCCTGAAATAACAATCACTGGAATTTTACACTTCATTTCCACTAGTTTATGCATTAAAGTTTCACCACTCATCACGGGCATACTTAAATCACATAGAATCAAATCAAGATGCTCAACAGCATTAATAATATCTAACGCCTCCTGCCCATTACTGGCTGTATAAGTAATCACATCAAATGATTTAAGGTAATTTCTCAGTACAGAACGAAAAACCACCTCATCTTCTACAATTAATATTTTCTTCCCTTTCATATGCCAGCCTTACATAACATAAAATGCCATTGACGATATTATCTTTTTAGAAAATAGTACTTATGATAGAACAAATATTTTACGGATTTACACTTAAAGTTATATATTTTTTTGTATTGAAATATATAATTATTTTTTCACTTATTGGAATCAATTGTTTACTTTTATACAGTTATTATAATTAGAAATTACTTTCTTAATTTTGTTCCTTTTTTCTTTAATCAAAATAATCTCTATTGTAAATCAAAATTATCTTATGTTTTTTTCAACCTGACTCTAGCAACTAAAAAACTATTTATTACTTTATTATCAATATCTAAAATTCATATCAGCAAAGAAAATAGATGAATTATCAAAAGCATTGGGATGATTTAGTCACTGCTAAGTAACATTATTTACCCAATTAAAAGTGAATATAAAGATAAAAATGAACCTTGTTAAAGTTTTCAGATTAATTAATCATAAATAACTGATAACTATCTATTATAGCGTCTGTTTGCCTTTAATTAATCAATATTCCAAATGATAAAAATGTGAGTAACAAAAATAAAAAGATACTTTTTAAAATAAATTTAATGAAATTTTGAAAAAAACATTGCCATAACTGACCTAAAAGCGTCAAAATTACCGCATTTTATCGTTATAAGATTAAAGTTTGCTATTTTGCGATATTTGTAACAAAAATTTTTAAGGAAAATACCATTCATGCAACAGAACACACAAAAAAAAATTCTTCGTACCATCTGCCCTGACGCAAAAGGGTTAATCGCTAAAATCACAAATATTTGTTATAAACATCAATTAAATATTATTCAAAATAATGAATTTGTTGATCACCATACGAACTGTTTTTTTATGCGCACTGAACTTGAAGGTATTTTTAACGATCATACATTATTAGCCGATCTCGAAGATGCTTTACCATTAGGCTCTAAACGAGAATTAAGTACCTCAAATCAACGGCGTATTGTGATTATGGTAACTAAAGAAGCGCACTGCTTAGGTGATCTATTAATGAAAAGCACCTATGGTGGCCTTGATGTTGAAATTGCTGCTGTAATTGGTAACCACGAGACACTCAGATCACTCGTTGAACAATTTAATATCCCTTTTCACTTCATTAGCCATGAAAATTTAATGCGCGAACAACATGATCATTTATTAAAACAACAAATTGACTTCTATGAGCCTGATTATGTCATCTTAGCAAAATATATGCGCGTACTCACACCTGATTTTGTTCAACATTACCCCAATAAAATTATTAATATCCATCACTCTTTTTTGCCAGCTTTTATCGGTGCAAAACCTTATCATCAAGCTTATCAACGTGGTGTCAAAATCATTGGTGCAACGGCTCATTTTGTCAATAATGATCTCGATGAAGGCCCTATTATCACCCAAAATGTGATTAATGTTGACCACAGTTACACTGCCGAGGATATGATGCGAGCAGGTAGAGACGTTGAGAAAAATGTCTTAAGTCACGCTTTATATTGGGTATTAGCACAACGGGTTTTTGTTCATGGCAACCGTACGATTATTCTCTAATTTACCCTTCTAGTTGAAAAAAACTGACTTATTTTTTAAAGGTAACTATTATATAAAGCACATAATATTACCTTTAAGCCATCATAATTATTCTATTAGATTTCATATTTCATAAAATAATTTATTTAATTATTTTTATGATAAATGATTTTTTACTATGTTTAAAAATCTGTTACTTTCATTACATTTAAATCTCACCTAAACAACAGATTAGTAGAATAGCACTGCTAATTAAACTCTTAAATATTAAGTGTTAAGTACTTATAATGGTTAAAATAAATATTCTGTCTATTTATTGTTGTAAACGCGTAGGTTGCAAAAGCTGCTGTTATTAACCGCAGGTTAACAATAATTTTGCTAATCAAATATTTTACCTAATAATTAATTTATTTTTTCAATTGCATCAATAAACCGATTCAAAATACTACCATGAGCCTTAGATTTATAAAAATAACAACTATTTGTCATACTAAGCTCATCTAACGGTAAAAAAATAATGTCAGGGGTTGATTGACAGCTTTCCGGTAATTTATCGGTTAAACCTATATAATCACCATTTTGTATTAATCCATCACAGAAGCCGCTGTTTTCCATCCACCTAATATTGATCCTATTTGCTCCTAGCGTCGCCTTTGATTCTATATCTCGAATAAATTGACTTTTGTATAAAACAGGATCACACAACCAAGGAAATTGATTCAATAATTTTAATAGATTATTTTCAGCATGTTCGTAAAGTTGTTTACGGCAACAAATACCAAGAGCTTCTTTTTGTAATTTTTTTAACAAAATAAAACGTTCACTTACAATTTTTTCTGAACTTAAAATTAAAATATTGCCATCATAATCTGAAATTTCATTTACTTTATCATAATCAAATTTTAAAACATTTATGGGTATTTTATTAATACCCGCTGTTTGATAAAGTTTTATCAAGTGATGATCTTTACCCCAATCATAATAAATATTAACTACATTACGAAACTCATTACTAACATATCTTTTAGTAATTTCTTTTTCCTGCAAATATAAATTTTTTAAATCATTATAAAGTTCTTGCCCCTCTTTCGTTAAAGTCATGCCGGATTTTTTTCTTTTAAACAATGTCTTACCTAATACGGCTTCAAAATCTTTAATTGATTTTGCTACAGGGGGCGCCGTGCGGTGCAATATTCTTGCCGCCTTGCATAATGAACCTTGTTCAACAACAGCCATAAAAGCTTCTAATTTTCTTGAGAAAAACATAATGATTACTCCACTTCAATCTTAAATATCAAATAGAAATATTTAAAACTTTATTTAATAATTTTTAGCTGACCCAGAAATTCAAAAGAATACCTTTTTACAGCTCTTTAAGATAAAAGCACTTAGGCTAGTAATTTAAAGAAAAATAATTAAACCTCGATAATTAATTTCATAAATTGATTTTTAGCAAACGACATCATTACATCTAACTATTATTTCCTCACAAAAAAACAAATTTTCATATAGTGCATTTTTTAATTATAGTTTATTAATTTGAATAAAATTAATTATTTTTTTAAAATTATATATTTTTTTTAAAATTATATAATTATCAATTACACGAGATAATTTAAATATAAAATATAAACCCTTAATAAATAAAAGAAAATGTTTTATACAATGGGTTACATTTATATATTCAATCTGATAAAATATTTACATAAATATATTTCAATTAGGTAACCGATTAGAATGAAATTTGTCTCATTTAACATTAATAGCCTAAGAGCTCGTATCCACCAACTTGAAGCCATCATAGAAAAACACCAACCTGATGTCATTGGCTTACAGGAGACCAAAGTTGATGATGGCGCATTCCCTTTAGAGCAAGTTAATCGATTAGGCTATCATATCTGCTATCATGGACAAAAAGCACATTATGGTGTCGCACTTTTTTGCAAACAAAAACCAATCACTATTCAAAAAGGCTTTCCTAGCGACGCTATTGATGCCCAGCGCCGTATTATTATGGCCGATATTGAGACAGAAAAAGGAGTAATTACCATAATAAACGGTTATTTTCCACAAGGAGAATGCCGTGATCATCCAACAAAATTTGCAGCAAAAGCAAAATTTTACCAAGACTTGCAACTTTATCTACAAAACAATCTTTCACCTCAATCCCATATTATTATTATGGGAGATATGAATATTAGCCCAACGGATCATGACATCGGCATAGGTGAAATTAATAGAAAACGTTGGTTAAGTGCAGGGAAATGCTCTTTTTTACCTGAAGAACGTGAATGGATGGATAAATTAAAATCCTGGGGATTGATCGATACTTATCGTCAAAAAAACCCAGAAATTTCTGATCAATTTTCTTGGTTTGATTACCGCTCAAAAGGTTTTGTTGATAACCGAGGTTTGCGAATTGATTTGATCCTTGCATCAAGTTCATTATTTGCCTGCTGTGCTGAAACAGGCATTGATTATGACATCAGGAGTATGGAAAAACCTTCAGATCATGCCCCTATTTGGGCAAAATTTAGGTTAAGTTAAGTTAAAATCAAATGATAGCACTATTATAAGTTATCATTTGATTTCATTTTTCGACGACTTTTCTTCTTTTCTGATAATTTTTTCTCTGTTTTATCTTCGATGAGCGATAAGTTACGGAATATAGTTAAATCGGTTTGTTGTTTTGCTTGTTCGATTAACATTTTCAGTGTCAGCGCCAGTGGTGACATAAAATCCTGATAACGAAACTGTTTTTCACTGATTTGGGTTAATCTAGACTCCCAGTGAGCTGTCATGTCCGGCAATACTGCCACCTGCGGTAAGATCTTAAATAAGGCAATTCCTGCTGGCGCAGCATGGATATAACGGCCTTTTTTAACTAAAAATTTTCGTTTAAACAATAAATCAATAATACCCGCTCGAGTTGCTTCTGTACCTAAACCATCCGTTGCTCTCAATACCTTTTTCAGCGCTTTATCTTGCACAAAACGGGCAATGCCGGTCATAGTTGACAACAAAGTGGCATCAGTAAAAGGTTTTGGTGGCTGGGTTTGCTTTTCTATTACCTCACCCTGTTGACAAAATAGTTCATCTTTTACCTTTACTTCTGGTAGTGGCATACCATCATTATCAGCATCCTGTTCCTTGGTACTCATTATTGCTCGCCAACCTGGTTTAACCAAAAAACGTGCTTTGGCGATAAATTTTCCACCAGCGATCTCCAGTTCAATAACTCGTTTATGGAATTTTGCGCTGGCCATAAACTGGATAATATATTGACTAGCAATCAAAGCATAAATCCTACTTTCGTTTTGGTTAAGCTGCACTGCTGTTGCTCGAGCGGTAGGAATAATTGCATGATGAGCATCAACTTTTTTATCATCCCAGCAACGATTTTGCTTATCTAACTCAGCCAACTCAAAATTTGTGAGGCTGGGTTGATGAATAGAGATAGCTTTTAATACCCCATAACGACTGGCAAAATGCTCTTGCGGTAAGTAACGACAATCGGAACGAGGATAAGTAATAACTTTATGTTTTTCATATAATTGTTGGCAGACATCAAGAACTTCCTTTGCACTTAAGCCATATTTTTTGGCCGCTTCAATTTGTAAAGCCGACAATGAATAAGGCAAGGGCGCAATTTCTAATTCTTGCTTATTTTGATATGCAACAACTAAGGCCGGATGATGAGTAATTCGTGCCGCCACATGCTCGGCTAAAGAGCGATGTATAAGACGCCCTTCTTCATCCTGGTAATCAATGCACGCTTCACTTGGTTGCCAGATAGCAGTAAAACGTTCTTCATTTGGCGTGATTATATGTGCTTTTACTTCAAAAAAATCTTTGGCAATAAAATGTTCAATATCTTCATCTCTTCTAACGACTAATCCTAATACTGGCGTTTGAACTCGGCCAACAGACAATACCCCTTGATAGCCTCCTCGTTGCCCAAGCAAAGTATAAGCCCGCGTCATATTTATGCCATACAGCCAATCTGCTCTAGCCCGAGCCAATGCAGATACACAAAGTGGAACAAAATCACGATTATTCCTTAACCGTTCAATGGCTTTAAGCACTGCTTGCGGATTGAGATCGCTAATTAAACAACGCTGAACAGCCTGTTTTTTATCATTAGGCAAAGCTAAAAAATCTAATACTTCATCCACCAGCAATTGTCCCTCGCGATCAGGATCGCCCGCATGCACAATTTCATCAGCCTGAGCCAATAGTGTTTTGATCGTATTAAGTTGCTTTATAACCGCAGCTCGAGGCTTTAATTGCCATTTTTCAGGAATGATCGGTAAATCAGTTAATGACCAACGTGCGAAACGGGGATCATAAACTTCAGGTTCAGCTTGTTCTAATAAATGACCAATACACCAAGTCACATATTGTGAATCACCACACACAATAAAGCCGTCTTGTCGTTTATGTGGCTTTGGTAAAACATCAGCAATTGCACGCGCTAAACTAGGTTTTTCTGCAATAAATAGACGGCGCATAGCTTATTCCACTACCTCAATCATTGCTCTGCCAGATTTAAGTTTCTCTAGTTGACCAATTGCACTAAAGGATAAATTATTTTGCCAAGCGATTTGTTTGACTTCAGTAATTGCCGTTGGTAAAACAGCCATTAATAATCCTCCTGATGTCTGCGGATCACATAAAACATTACGTTGTAACGGTGTTATCTGACCTAAAAAATGGCCATAACTCGCAAAATTACGTTGGGTTCCACCTGGTACACACCCTTGTTCAATATAACTTTCAATATGTGGTAACTTAGCTATTTGCGAAAAAGCCACCGTTGCCTGTAAATTAGCTGCCCGACAAATTTCCGTTAAATGGCCTAACAGGCCAAAACCTGTTACATCAGTCATGGCAGTAACACCCTCAATATTTGCCAACTCTGTGCCTGATTTATTTAATTGACACATAATCTTAGTAGCTAGCCCTTGATGTTCAGGTAATAATAACTTTTTCTTTTCTGCTGTTGTATGTATACCAATTCCTAACGGTTTAGTTAAAAATAATTGGCTACCGGCTAACGCAGTACTATTCTTTTTTACTTTAGCGGTATTAATAACACCTGTCACGGCAAGACCAAATATAGGCTCTGGCGCATCAATTGAATGACCTCCAGCAAGTGATATACCGACATCCTGACAAACCATACGCCCTCCTTCAATCACTTGCTGTGCGATCTCAGCTGGAATTTTATTAATGGGCCAACCTAAAATCGCAATCGCCAAAATGGGTTTGCCGCCCATCGCATAAATATCACTAATTGCATTAGTGGCAGCAATACGCCCAAAATCAATCGGCTTATCAACTATTGGCATAAAAAAATCCGTAGTACTGATAATCCCTATGCCATTGCCAAGATCATAAACAGCAGCGTCATCATTGGTCTCATTGCCGACCAGCAAATGAGGATCATTAAATTTTTTACGTTCACTATATAAAATGGTCTCCAATATATTTGGCGCAATTTTACAGCCACAACCTGCTCCGTGACTAAATTGAGTTAATTTGATTTCTGCTGGCATTTTTTTTCCTTTAATAATAACTCACAAAATTCTTCATATCTTGTGCAGATGCCTTCATAGGAAGGTTGAATTTTGGGGTTCCTAAATAGAGAAAGCCAACAATTTTATCATGTTCTTGGCAAGCTAAACCTGATCTAACAATTGGATCCGTCGTCCAAGAACCGGTTCGCCAAATGCCAGCAAACCCCTGAGCAACAGCGGCCATCTGCATAGCATGAACACAACAACCAGCAGTAACAACTTGCTCCCAGACAGGAATTTTTGTATCGACGACAATTTTGGCAATGACAGCAATAATTAAAGGGGCTCGCAAAGGCGCTTTTTTTGCTTTTTCTTCCACCGCTTTGCCCAAATTAGCGTTAATTGCAGCTTTTTCTAGTAACTGGCCAAATTTAACCAGCCCTTGATTTTTAATGACGACAAAATGCCAGGGTCGTAACCCACCATGATCAGGTGCTCGCATTCCGGCTGCTAAAATATTATCTAGTGATTGACCTTCAGGTGCTGGTGCAGTCAGATGGCTCATGGAACGACGGGTTAACAATAGCGTTAAAGCATCCATAGACTCCTCCTTGTTAATAGTAATTTTAATTGCAACTTTTTGAATAGTTACAAATAGGTTAGAAATGACGGTTTTATAAGTAAGTTTCCCAAAAATAGAATATTATCGTCAGCATTAGTATAGTAAGGTAACATTTTTAATCAGCTTGAATAGCAATAAAATAATATTTTAATTATTCTATGAGTCATGGCTGACAATTATCTTATGTCCTTTTAAGATAAATATGTTAATCATATAATTGGAGATCACATGCGAAACCCATGGAATTTAATCGCAGCCTTTTTTAAATTTAGTTGGCGATTACTTAATTTTATCAGACGATTTGTCACTAGTTTTATCTGTCTTTTTTTGATTTTTATCGCAGCAAGTAGTTATTTTGCCTATAAAAGTGAAAAAAAATCGACTAGCCAATATCATGGTGCACTGCTTATTGACCTACAAGGTGTGATTGTAGATCAAGTCTCAATCCCTAATCCCCTTAGCAAAATGAGCCGCGAATTATTAGGCTCATCAAGCAACCGCATGCAAGAAAACTCCTTATTTGATATTGTAAATACTATTCGCCGGGCAACTTATGACGATAAAATTACCGGTATCGTTTTACATTTGGATAATCTCATTGGTTCTGATCAGCCCTCCTTACAGTATATTGGTAAGGCGTTGACCGAGTTTAAACAGGCTGGAAAACCTATTTACGCCGTAGGTAATGGCTATAATCAATCACAATATTATTTAGCCAGTTTTGCCAATAATATCTATATGTCACAACAAGGTAATGTTGGAATTTACGGTTTTTCAACCAATAAACTGTATTATAAAACGCTATTGGATAACCTCAAAGTCAATAGCCATATTTTCCGTGTTGGCACCTATAAATCAGCGGTAGAGCCATTTATTCGCGACAATATGTCACCTGAAGCACGTGAAGCAGATAGAGTCTGGATCGGTTCACTATGGCAACATTATTTATCAACCCTTGCGCAAAACCGACAAACGACAGCAGAAAATATTTTTCCTGGGGCCGATAAATTGATTGAAGAAATGAAAAACGTCAATGGCGACAGTGCGCAATATGCCGTTAAACAAAAACTCGTTGATCATATTTTTACCGCTGCCGTTATGGAGAAAGAATTAAGCAAAAAATTTGGTTGGAATGATAAAGAGCAGCATTTTAATTACATTAGTATTTATGATTATGCCAATGAACAACCGCAACAAAGCCAACTGATGCAACAAAAGCAATCGGATGATCAACCTGGCAATATTGCTGTGATAATTGCCCAAGGCGCCATTATTGATGGACCGCAAGAGCCTGGCATGGTAGGCAGCGAAACAACCGTGGCGCAAATACGTAAAGCAAGACTTAATCCAGATATCAAAGCAATTGTTTTACGTGTTAATAGTCCTGGTGGTAGTGTTACTGCTTCAGAAGCGATCCGTAATGAACTGGTTGCTGCCCGTGATGCTAATAAACCTATTGTGGTCTCGATGGGGGGAATGGCAGCATCGGGTGGCTATTGGATTTCAACACCAGCCAATTATATTTTTGCCAGTCCGACAACCCTGACCGGCTCAATTGGTATTTTTGGTGTGATAAATACCTTTGAAAAGAGTTTAGATACAATTGGTGTTTATAATGATGGTGTCTCCACCACGCCATTAGCGGATATCTCAGCGACTAAAGGCATTAATAAACAATTTTCTGACATGATGCAAATCATTATTGAAAATGGCTATCATACCTTCTTAAAATATGTTGCTCAGGCGCGCCATAAGACTCCGGCAGAGATAGACAAAATTGCGCAAGGTCGGGTATGGGTAGGTTCAGACGCGCTACGAAATGGTCTGGTTGATAAACTGGGTGATTTTGACGATGCCGTAAATAAAGCGGCTGAATTAGCTAAAATTACTGCCCCTACACTTGATTGGATGCAGCCTGAACGTTCTTTTATTGATCAATTGATACTTGAATTAACATCAAGTGCTGAGGCAATGATGCCTGATACACTGAACTTACTACTACCACAAAAGACAGCTAGTGACCTTCAGCAACAAATCAAATTTTACCGCCATATGAATGATCCACAAAATCGCTATGCATTTTGTTTAAATTGTGGTGAGGTTTATTAGTAAATAGGTATCACATTGTCATAACACTAGCGCCCAGCATATGGGCGCTTTGTTTTATATTAATATTTAACATGCCACAGATTTTATTAACTAACTACTTTATAATTCTTTAAATTTATCTTTTTTTGCTTATTCATATTGTTAGGTACTGAGAATGGAAAAAAAATCCATCTATGTTGTTTACACAGGCGGCACCATTGGCATGTAGTATTCCACGCGTGGCTATGTGCCAGCTTCCGGCCATCTGCAAAAACAACTAACCAGCATGCCAGAATTTCACCGGGCTGAAATGCCACATTTCACCATCCGGGAACATAATCCTTTAATTGATTCTGCTAATATGACGCCACAAGATTGGCAGTGTATTGCTGATGATATCAGCGATAACTATAAAAACTATGATGGTTTTGTGATTCTACATGGTACCGATACCATGGCATTTACCGCCTCCGCACTCTCATTTATGTTTGACAATCTAGACAAGCCCATTATTGTGACAGGGTCACAAATACCACTGGAAGCGTTAAGATCTGATGGCCAAACCAATCTTCTCAATGCCTTGTACTTGGCGGCAAATTACCCTATCAATGAAGTGACGCTTTTTTTTAATAACAAATTATTTAGAGGTAACCGTACCGTCAAATCCCATGCTGATGGTTTTGATGCCTTTACTTCGCCTAATTGCCCTCCGTTAATTGACGCAGGTATTCATATCCGTTGTTTACAAAGCTGCCCGCTGCCAAAAAACAACGACGATTTCAGCAGCTATAAAATAACACCTCAACCTATTGGTGTTGTTACCATTTATCCTGGGATTTCAGTACAAAGTATCGAAAATATCTTATTGCAACCAACCAAGGCACTGATTCTCCGTTCGTATGGTGTCGGTAATGCGCCTTCGCAAACTGAGTTGTTAAAATGCCTTGAAAAAGCCTGTCAACACGATATTATCGTCGTTAATCTGACACAATGCCTGTCTGGGCGAGTTAACATGAATGGCTATGCAACCGGGCACGCATTAGCCAAAGTTGGTGTTATTAGTGGTTATGATATGACTTTTGAGGCAACACTTACCAAACTTCATTATTTACTCAGCCAATCTTTAACAACAAATGATATTCGTACACTGATGCAAAAAAATTTGCGCGGTGAACTGAGTTATAGTGACAATTACTAAGGATAATATGATGACACATAGCGCACTATTATTAGTCGATCTGCAAAATGACTTTTGTAATGGGGGCGCCCTCGCCATATCAGAAAGTGAAAGTGTTATCAATATAGCCAATGCAATTATCACCTACTGTCAGCAACAAGGAATTACTATTATCGCCAGCCAGGACTGGCATCCTGCTGATCATTTAAGTTTTGCTGTCAACTCAGGAACTAAGGTAGGTAGCGAGGGTAAACTTAATGGCTTACGCCAAATTTGGTGGCCAGTTCATTGTGTGCAACATCAGAAAGGAGCGGAATTTCATCCAGCACTCAATCAGTCAGCAATCCAAGCTATTTTTCAAAAAGGAGTCAATGCGACAATCGATAGTTATAGTGCTTTTTTTGATAATGATCATCAACATGCAACCCAGTTAGATGGTTGGTTAACAAAAAATCAAATCAAACATTTATATATTATGGGTTTAGCAACAGATTACTGCGTAAAATTTACCGTCCTTGATGCAATACAATTAGGTTATCAAGTAACGGTAATCCAAGATGGTTGTCGGGGCGTTAATCTTCATCCAGAAGACAGTCATAACGCATTACAAGAAATGGCATTAGCTGGCGCCAAACTAATAACATCTTCTGATTTACATGTTCAATCTTATGACTGTGCTAATGATTTTCGCTAGAAGTGACCAACTTATTAACATTTAATCAAACTCTGGTTATCTTTTTTCACTTTCAAATAAGCTCTTTAACTCATTTTTTGTTTTCAAAGTGATATTACCATCCGTACCTACCGTCATATGCTGTGCATTATGATTATGCTTAGCCTGCCAAAGCATAACCGCTTGCAGACTATTTTCTTTTTGCTCTGGGGTTAACGCAACACCATCTGGCCATTTACCCAACTCAACGGCGGTCAGCAATCGTTGATAAATATCAACTGTCATTAAATCAACCAGTTCATTAAGCTCCATCTTGTATCCCCTTTTTTGTTGTTGATTAACCTCTATTGCATCGAATAAGTGTTACTTAACCCTCAGTTACCTCACCAGATTGTTGATCAGTAAAACTTAATGCGACAGAATTAATGCAATAACGTTGCCCAGTCGGTTGTGGGCCATCGGCAAAAACATGGCCTAAATGTGCATTACAGGTACGGCAACGCACTTCAATTCTCTGCATGCCATGGGAAAAGTCATCAATATAATTGACAGCGTGATCGTTAATCGGTTGGTAAAAACTTGGCCAGCCACAACCCGTATCAAATTTTGTTTGCGATAGAAAAAGCGGCGCATGGCAACATAGACAGTAATAAATACCTTCTCGTTGATTATGTAATAATTTACCTGAAAAAGGCGGCTCTGTTCCGGCTTCTTGAGTGACATGATGTTGTATTTCATTAAGTTTTTTCGACTTAATGTGTTTTTGTTCTTTTTCTGTCATAAGAAAGCTTTCCTTATTTTCAAGTAAATGTAATTATATTTAGCTGATGAGTAAAAGTTAACTCTAAACTATCTCAATTATTTTTAGCCTAGCAAAATAGATTTTTGTGATCTGATTTGTGATATAATTCACATATATTATCAATATTCACTTTAAATCTCCCTGTCCAGAACGATAATAGTGAATCAAAACATTAACCTTAGGCTTGTTTATTAAACATACAAAAGGTGCTTTATATGTCAATTTTTAGGGTAATTGACACGATTCCGCTTGACGGATGGCAAGGTTTTGGTAACGTTAGAAACAATATTAAATTCTTTTAAATTAAAATATAGCTGGTGGAAATACTATGACTATCAAAGTAGGTATTAATGGTTTCGGTCGTATTGGCCGTATTGTTTTTCGTGCTGCCCAAGAGCGTAAAGATATCGAAATCGTGGCAATCAATGATTTATTAGATGCCAATTATATGGCCTATATGCTGAAATACGACTCAACACACGGCCGTTTCAATGGTACTGTCGAAGTTAAAGATGGTCACCTGGTGGTTAATGGTAAAACTATTCGCTGTACGGCAGAAAAAGACCCTGCTAACCTGAAATGGAACGAAGTTGGTGTTGATGTGGTTGCTGAAGCGACGGGTATTTTCTTAACTGATGAAACCGCACGCAAACATATTACAGCAGGGGCAAAAAAAGTCGTTTTAACCGGCCCCTCTAAAGATGAAACCCCAATGTTTGTTATGGGCGTTAATCATAACACCTATAATGGTCAGGATATTGTTTCTAATGCCTCTTGTACCACTAACTGTTTAGCTCCGTTAGCGAAAGTTATCAATGACAAATTTGGTATCATTGAAGGTCTGATGACCACCGTTCATGCAACAACTGCAACTCAAAAAACTGTTGACGGACCTTCAGCTAAGGATTGGCGTGGTGGCCGTGGTGCTTCACAAAATATCATTCCTTCGTCAACCGGTGCTGCTAAAGCTGTTGGTAAGGTCATTCCTGAACTAGATGGTAAATTAACCGGTATGGCGTTCCGTGTTCCAACACCGAATGTTTCAGTGGTCGACCTAACTGTTCGTTTAAATAAACCTGCTACTTATAAAGAAATTTGCCAGGCGATCCAACATGCCGCAAATGGTGAATTAAAAGGTATCCTTGGTTACACAGAAGATGACGTTGTTTCCACTGACTTTAATGGCGATAAATTAACATCCATTTTTGATGCCAAAGCGGGTATTGCCTTAAACGATAGTTTTGTAAAATTAGTCGCCTGGTACGATAATGAAACTGGTTATTCGAATAAAGTTTTAGATTTAATTGCGCATATTGCTAAATAAATAGCCTAATTACTCACTTCAAGCCGCCATCAATGGCGGCTTTTTTCATTCTGGCATATAATCCAACGGTATTTTTAAACTGACTAATTGGCAATCATAAAAAAGATAAAAGGTCGAAATTATGAATGACACGACACTGTTTAGCTTACCGGTAAGAGAAAAAATTTCGGCCTATATTACACTTCGCCAGCTCGATGAACTGACGGTCATTATTGTTTCTCATCCTAAAGTGAATGCTGCAGTCAGCCTTTAGGGAGCGCAACTACTTAGCTGGCAGCCTGATGGGGAAAAAGCCTGTATATGGTTGAGTAAAAATAGTCTATTTAAAAAAAATATTGCTATTCGCGGCGGAATTCCTATTTGCTGGCCATGGTTTGGTCTGGTCGCGCAACCCAGCCATGGTTTTGCTCGTTTACAAGAATGGCAGTTGACAGCACATAGTGAGCATACCGATTGTGTGATCCTTACGCTAACACTTACTGATAATGAAACGACAAGAAAGATATGGCCACATGAATTTACCTTAATAATGCGCTTTAAACTCGCTACCACCTGTGAAATTGAATTTGAATATTATGGTACTGAGCCTGCTACTGGTGCATTACATACTTATTTACAAGTCAGTGATATAAATAAAATATACATTAAAGGATTAGGTAAACATTATGTTGATAAAGTGGCTGATCGTGACGTTTACCCTGAAGAGATAAAAACTTATATAACCGCACGGACTGATCGTATTTATACCGAATCCGATGATTGTAATTTGGTGTATGATAAAAATTGGCAACGTATTTTAGAAATACATCATTACCATCATAGTGATGTAGTATGTTGGAATCCTGGTGCTGAACTATCCAGTGCAATAAAAGACATGACCAGCGATGGTTACAAAAAAATGCTATGTCTTGAAACTGCTCATATTAGCCAACCAATGCAACCAGAAGGTGAAAATCCTGCCCGGATGTCATTAATCTTAGGTGTGCGTAGTATTAAAATGCAAGACGTCATGCGATAACTTTGCGATTTTTATGTAAAAAATAATGATAACTATTGATAAATTTTATTAGCATTTTATACGAATTACTGCGATCTCAATCAACGCCCTCACTTTTGATGAGGGAATAAAAAAATACTGATTGTGCAGCGAGCAATGAGGTTAACGTGATTCAGACAAATTATTTATCATATTGTCTTTATCTTTCATCTCACGCCAAATATTACCACTCTCTTTGCCATAGCTACGAACCCTATCTAGCACCTGCTCACACTTTTCTTGTTCACATATTTTAGCTAAATCATGATAAAAATTATAAGCAAGTTGACGCGCTGTAGGATCAGAAAAAAAGTAGCGACCAACGCGGGTATATAGTCCTTTTAAACCATTTAGGATCAAGCCATAAATAGGATTACCAGAAACAAATGCCAGTCCACGAAAAATATTATAATCAACTCTACTAAATGCTTCAGAACAATCTTCTATATTTTCTCTTATTGATAATATCTCCAATGATTTTTGTTTATTTTTACGAAAGGCAGTTCGAATAAAAATAGCGGAAATATTGGTTCTGACCGATAATAAATCCTCAATCAATTTTGGTGCCCCACTATGATCTAAGCGAGCCACCGTTTCTAAAATATTAAGTCCTGAAGTTTCCCAAAAATTGTTTACTTTAGTTGGTTTTCCATGCTGAATAGTTAGCCAACCGTCTCTTGCCAGCCGCTGTAAAACTTCTCGTAATGTTGTTCTTGTAACACCGATCAGTTCTGATAGCTCACGTTCTGCAGGTAAAATAGAACCTGGGGGAAAATGATTATTCCAAATACTTTCAACTATATACTCTTCTGCAAAATTAGCGGGACTTTGCGCTCTAATAATCATATTTTTCTCTACCTAAAACAAATTTTTTGTCATTATAAAACGAGATAATATCAGAATGAAAAACTTTGAGGTAGCCAAGTTATTAAGAAATACTAATCTGATCATAAAGAGTTAATACAATTTGTCGTTAATTAGGAGATCGTTCTTTTAATTTCTAGCATTGAAAAAACGTAGTATGCTACGTTAGCCAATTTTACTTACCTACTAGTGAAGGAAAGCAAGTAATAATGAATATAAATACCAGACAAATTATGTTGAAAAATTTCCTGGGTAATTCCCCTGAATGGTACAAATTGACCATTATTTTCTTTTTGATAATCAATCCACTGTGCTTTTTTTTCGTTAACCCTTTTATTGCCGGTTGGTTACTAATTGCCGAATTTATTTTTACCCTTGCTATGGCGCTAAAATGCTACCCGCTACAGCCGGGTGGATTACTTGCTATTGAAGCGATAATCATTGGCATGACTTCACCGAAACAAGTTAGTCATGAAATCGCTAATAATATTGAAGTGATATTGCTGCTGATCTTTATGGTGGCAGGCATTTATTTCATGAAACAATTATTGTTATTTGCTTTCACAAAATTACTGCTGTCAATTCATTCTAAACGTATACTTTCCCTGGCTTTCTGCCTAGCAAGCGCTTTTCTTTCCGCTTTTTTAGACGCGTTAACGGTAATTGCTGTCGTGATCAGTGTAGCCGTTGGTTTTTATTCTATTTATCATAACTATGTATCCAGTCAGAAAGAACCTTTTCAGCCGGAAAATAACGCCGACACCAGGGAAAAAAACCAAATCCTTGAACAATTTCGCGCTTTTTTACGTAGCTTAATGATGCACGCCGGCATTGGAACTGCATTAGGTGGTGTAATGACAATGGTTGGTGAGCCACAAAATTTAATTATTGCTAAATATGTTGGATGGAATTTTAGTGCTTTTTTCTTACATATGATCCCAGTAACATTACCGGTATTTGTATGTGGCTTAATTATTTGCTATTGCGTCGAACATTTTAAATTATTCGGTTACGGAGCAGAATTACCAGAAAGCGTCCGCCATATTTTGCAAATGCACGATAAAAATGCCAGTAGAAAACGGGATCGACGGGAAAAACTGCAACTAATAACTCAAGCATTAGTTGGTGTTTGGTTAATTATTGCTTTAGCTTTCCATCTTGCAGAAGTTGGCTTAATTGGTTTATCTGTGATTATTTTAATTACCTCATTTTGTGGCATCACTGACGAACATACCATTGGCAAAGCATTTGAAGAAGCTTTACCCTTTACCGCCTTATTAACGGTATTTTTCTCAATTGTTGCAGTTATTATTGATCAACATCTTTTTACACCATTTATTCAATTTGTATTACAGTCATCTGAATCATCACAACTGTTTTTATTCTACTTATTCAATGGGTTACTTTCTGCTATTTCAGACAATGTTTTTGTTGGTACTGTCTATATAAATGAAGCAATGAGTGCTTTAAAAGAAGGGTTAATATCACGCCAACAATATGAATATCTGGCGGTTGCCATTAATACAGGAACTAACTTACCTTCAGTAGCAACACCAAACGGTCAAGCTGCTTTTCTGTTTTTATTGACTTCAGCACTTTCACCACTTATTCGCCTCTCATATGGCAGAATGGTTATTATGGCATTACCTTATACTATTGTGATGACATTAGTCGGTTTATTAGCAATAGAACTATGGTTGATCCCAGCAACTGAGTGGTTCGCTTCATTAGGCTTGATAAATATAGCTAAATAATTTTTATTAGAAATGCTATTATTTAATTGAAAATTATAGCATTTTATTTTCCTTTAAGACAAAAAGTTATCAGCTAAAGAAAAATTTCATTTTACATTTCAATTCATTATCCTATCTTATTAACAAATTTAAATTAGCTATTTTTTTTGGTCTAAACAAAATAAGATCATATGCTTCCCTAACTAACTTTTCGAAGAAATGGAATAGAATAAACATGTTTAAATTTTTTTACTCCTACTCTCAGACCAGAAAATCCTGGTTGTTACTGGCTATCAGCGCCTGTATGTTAGAAATTATTGCACTTTATTTTCAACACGGTATGGGACTTAGACCCTGTGTATTATGCATTTACGAACGGATTGCACTGTTCGCTATCTTGGCGGCTGGTTTAATCGCGGCCATCGCACCAAAAAGTACTCTTCGCTACGTGGCTCTCATTTTATGGTTATACAGCAGTTGGCAAGGATTGAAACTAACCTGGGAACATACCCGACTAAAATTTTACCCATCGCCTTTTGACTCGTGCGATTTTGCCGTTAACCTTCCATCATGGCTACCACTTAATCACTGGTTTCCAGCTGTTTTTGAAGCCTATGGTGACTGCATTCAAAAACAGTGGTCATTTTTAAATATAGAAATGTCTGTATGGTTATTAATTATTTTTATTGCTTATTTTTTGTTAGCAATAATTGTCCTGTTAAGCCAATTTTTAGGATTTAAAAAAAATAGTTATTAAGACAATTTTAGCTGGACTAATAATTTTCAGTCCAGCTTTCGCTATGACGATTTAATGAAAATATTACGGGGTTATTAGCTGGAAATAGTAAACCGCTAAATAAGTGTGAGATTGAATAGATTATTAACTGATACACCTTATAACGATTATCAATGAACACTACTTTTAGACAGCAAATTAATAACTAAAACCCCGGAAATAATTAACAAAATTCCTAAAATAGCTGGCCAATCTAATTTTTGCTGATAAAGAAACAACGCTGCCACTGACACCAGCACGATCCCTAAACCAGACCAAATAGCATAGGCAATGCCTAATGGCATCATTTTGACTACTTGTGATAAGCCAAAAAATGAAATGCTATAACCAACAACAACAATAATCGATGGCAACAAACGGGTAAAACCATCAGAAGCCTTTAATGATGTGGTTGCTATTACTTCAGCCACAATCGACATTAATAAATAAGCCAATCCGTTCATTTATACTCCTAAATATAAACTATATCATCACAATGGTAAGATAATCGAAACATTGATCGCCAGTCTTGGGGTAAAACTAAAATAATCAGCAAAAGTTTTCTTTTGCTTTAAACTAGCCTAAACTGGTCGCGTTTTCTTATCGCAGTGGATTTAAAAATCATTCTTTTGATAATAAAATCGATTACCTTTAATACATCAGTAATAAATATGAATCAACAAAAAGAACAGTATAACTTTAATAAACTACAAAAAAAGTTGCGTCGTAACGTTGGCCAGGCGATCGCTGATTTCAATATGATTGAAGAAAATGATCGGATTATGGTTTGCCTTTCTGGTGGCAAAGATAGTTACACATTATTATCAATATTACAAAATTTACAAAAAAGCGCGCCAGTAAATTTTACTCTGTTTGCCGTTAATCTTGACCAAAAGCAACCCGGTTTTCCGGCTGATATTTTGCCATCTTATCTCGATAAACTCGGGATTGAATACCAAATAGTTGAAGAAAATACTTATGGTATTGTGAAAGAAAAAATACCGGCAGGAAAAACGACCTGCTCACTATGCTCTCGCCTACGTCGCGGTATTTTATATCGCACTGCAAGCGAACTTGGCGCCACTAAAATCGCTTTAGGCCATCACCGTGATGATATTTTACAAACCGTATTTCTCAATATGTTTTATGGTGGCAAACTCAAAGGGATGCCACCAAAGTTAATGAGTGACAATGGTCAACATATTGTTATTCGACCCTTAGCCTATTGCCGGGAAAAAGATATTGCCAACTACGCAAAAATTAAAGCATTTCCAATTATTCCTTGCAATCTTTGTGGTTCTCAACCCAATTTACAACGGCAAGTCATCGGCAATATGTTAAGAGAGTGGGACAAACAGTACCCAGGGCGAATTGAAACAATGTTTCAAGCAATGCAAAATATTGTTCCTTCTCATTTATGCGACAGTAACCTATTCAACTTCAAACAACTTAACCATACCAGCAACATTGTTAATGGTGGCGATTTGGCATTTGATAACGAAACATTTTCCATAATCAACGCCCACCATTTTACCGAGCCAGATAGCCCTCACTCAAATCGAATTAATATCGTTGAAACAGAATAAAAAAAGCCGATGTATTAAACATCGGCTGATAGTGGTCAATTATTCTGTATAAGAACTCAATATGAGAAAAACTACAATTATGGAGCACAACGTTCATCGCTTAACGTTGCATTCACCTGCGAAATCAATTCTGCCTTAACTAAGTATAAAACTTCTTGATATAGCTCAATTTATTTTTACTAAACTAAACAACTGTAAATTTTATATTAGAAAATGTTTTATTTTATAACCACTTTCCCCTTTTTAACCACCAGATCACAAAAGTAATTAAACAGCTTAATAATAAACAAAAAATACTAAAGGCAAATTTAAACTCACTACCAGGTATACCATTGAGGTTGACCCCAAATAATCCGGTTAAAAAGGTTGATGGAAGAAAAACAATCGCTAACATTGACATAGTATAAATCCGTTTATTAGTTGCTTCTGATATCAACGCATTAATTTCATCGGTAATAACAGCGGTACGAGCAACAAAACCATCTAATTCATCAATGCATCGCCCAAGTCTTTCAGCATTTTCCTGCATGCGGTGGCGATCATCATCACTCATCCATTGAAATTTTTCGGTGGCTAAACGAGCAAATACATCCCGTTGAGTAGACATATAACGGCGCACGATAATAATCTGTTTTCTCAACAACGCTAATTTTCCCCGCTCCGGGATCTCTTCAGTTAATATTTTTTCTTCCATTTTAATTAAACGATCATGCAATATATCGGTAAAATCACTGACTTCATCGTTAATCGAATCAGCGACCTCGACTAACCATTCACCGCTCGTTTTTGCGCCAACATGATGAGTCAGATCGTCGATAACTGGCTCAAGGGATTTAACTTTACGGTGGCGACTGGAAACAATTATCTGATTATTAATATAAATACGAAAGGCAACCAACTGTTCAGGCCGGTCACCAATATTTTTATTAATCGTTTGTAAATTAATCAGTGTGCCATCACCGGTTCTTATTATACGCAACCGATTAATATTTCCAGTTAATCCATCTTTAATAGTTGAATTGAATAATGCAGAATGCTTTATCCATTGATAACTGGCTTTATTTCTATAATCATAGTGCAGCCAAAACGGCATCTGTGGTGTCGCTTCCGCATTAACATCAATCGTTATGAAGCCACCTTCACCATCTAATTGGTATGCATGCACAGGTTCAGAACCCTGTATTATTGAGCCATAAATAGCCACAACACCTATCCCCCTATTACGGTGAATTTTTGTTTTTTCCTTTTAAAAATAGTCGCATTTCTGTTTAATTAAAGCTTTCTTACTCAATTGTTATATGATTAATTTGCGACTAACATTTTATTTTTATGTCACTAAGCCTTTCTATTCGTCAAAATACATCATAAAAATTAATTAAAACAAAAATAAAATAAATTCAAATTAATTAATAATACTTTTAAATTCAAAATATTATAATTAAAAACAAATTAATTAAAAGTTGATTACAAATAAAAAATAATTAAAATAATTATAATAAAAACCATAAACTAGGGACAGTTATGAAAAAAACAGTTATTTTTACTTTAATGACCCATTTATTTTTTTCGCCAACAGGATTTGCAGCTTCGCCTCAATCGCAAACCTTTAGTCTAGGCTATTCTAATCTCTATTATCATGGTAATTCTGTTACCGGTTTAAATCTTAACTATGACTACCAAATAGATAATTATTGGGGGGTATTAACATCGATAAGCTGGAATAAAGGTGTTAATCATTGGTACAGCTACAATAATCTCCATCAACTGATCAAACATAAAGTTAATACTAATTACCTCAGCTTACAAGCCGGTCCCAGTTATCGTTTAAATGACTATTTAACTTTATATAGCACCATCGGTTTTGCCCGTTTTACCCTAAAAAACACCGAAAAGTTCGAGATTGAAAATATAATTATTGATTCCATGAAACATACCACCGGCCTTAGCTGGGGAGCTGGAATAAAAATTCACCCAATCAAAATGCTTAGCCTCTATATAGGTTATGAAGGCGCCAATAGTCATAATGATCATACAAATCCCACATTTAATGGATTAAATATTGGTTTAGGTTATCGATTCTAGTGGTCTAATTTGCCATCTTAATCGCCTTATATGACGTCAGGGCATAAATTTCATCACGGCCCTGCATTAAACAGGCTAATTAAAGATTAACTTAATGTTTAATAACATATAGTGTATGGCTATAACTTACATTTTCTGGGTTATTGACTGGATAGCCCTTTAACCAAGATTTAATTAAGTAACCGCGACTGTAATAATAAATCGGTGCAATAGGCGCATGTGTTAACAACATTTTTTCTGCACGATTATAAAATCGATTGCGATTTTTACTACTCTTTTCCATCATCGCCGAGGCAATAATTTGGTCATAGTCACTGTTTTGGAATTTAGCCCAATTACCACGGTTAGAAGATGTCATGACATTTAAAAAACTCGAGGGCTCATTATATTCAGCAACTCTGGCTGCACCCAGCACATTAAAATGACCAGAATTACGACTCTCAGTGTAAGTTTTCCATTGTTGATTAATCAAGGTTATCTGAGCGCCTAACTTTCTTTTCCACATTGAGGCGATAGCTATAGCTACCTTTTTATTATTTTCTGAATTATTGTAGACAAGAGAAAGCCTTAACGGATTATGGCTACTAAATCCGGCTAAATGTAATAGAACTCTAGCTTGTTCGTCTAACTCTTTTTGTCCATAGCCATCATAACAACCTCTTTCCGGGGTAAAATCGGCGATGACATCGGGTATAAAGCGATAAGCGACTTTCTCTCCATCAGCTAATATTTTGTTGGTAATAACATCTCTATCAATTGATACAGTTAATGCTCTTCTCACTCGCCTATCATCAGTAGGGGGCTTTTGCGTATTAAAAACATAGTAATAAGTCGCCAACTGCCCAACCAGATAAAACTCATCCGGTATTTGCTGCAATAATTTGCTATCTAAATGTTCAGGCAAAAATTCAGTTTCGACAACATCACCGGCAAAATAACTTTGCCATGCGCGAGCACTTTGCTTAATCGGCACAAAAGTCACTTTAGTTAAAATTGTATTTTTATGATCCCAGTAGTATCGGTTAGGTTGTAAAACTATTTTTTCGCCGGCAATCCGCTCAGATAAGCGAAAAGCACCATTACCAACTAAGTTAGTCGGTGTCAGCCAATTTTGGCCATATCTGGCAATTATTTTTTGATTAACTGGAAAGAAACTAAAATGACTAGTTAAATTTAGAAAATAGGGTGCTGGCTGTTCCAAAGTCACTTTCAAAAGTATAATTATCAAGGGCTTCTACACCTAATTTTTCAATAGGTAATTCATTATTAATAATTTTTTGCGCATTTTTAATACCCGCCAAAGTGGCAAAATAAGCAAATGGTGAATGATTTATCGGATCAACTAAGCGACGCCAGCTATAAACAAAATCCTTGGCCGTGACAGGGTCACCATTTGACCACTTGGCATCTGGTCTTAAATAAAAAAACCAAATACGATTACCAGCATTTGTCCAACTATTGGCTACAGCTGGAATGGGACGGCCTGCTTCATTTTGATTAGTTAATCCTTCGAATAAATCACGTATTACATGTGCTTCGGCTAAACCAATCTCTCTAATAGGATCAAAAGAAGTTGGATCTGCATTAATTTGCCTAACTACCTCTTGTTTTTCAGCTAATGAGTCCCCTCTAGCCACTAATGCAGCTACTGCAGCTACTGCAGCTACTGCAGCTACTGCAGCTACTGCAGCTACTGCAGCTACTGCAGGTTTAGTATTCACGATACAATTAAAAAAGAATATTGCTAATGCTGTTTTATAGCGAAGCATATAGATTTCCATATTATATCCCGATGTTATTATAATTATAGAAAATAATTTGGTTAAAACAATTAGATATAACAAGTTGTTGTAACGATTTAGATAGGAAACTTAATTATTTTCATTTAGAATTGTTGAACTAAATGTTATTAAGCGAGGAAAGGATAAGATGTCAACTAGTACAAATTTCAAAGGGCAATCTGTTGCTATCAATGGTACTTTCTTGCAACCGGGTGATAAAGCTAAAGAATTTTCCCTTGTCGCTAACGATCTAGCAGAAAAATCTTTGTCAGATTATCAAGGCAAACGAAAAATTCTTAATATATTTCCTAGTATTGACACCGGTGTCTGCGCTACCTCTTTTCGTAAATTCAATCAGTTAGCCAGCCAACTAGAAAACAGTGTTGTATTGTGTATTTCTGCCGATCTTCCTTTTGCACAGAGCCGGTTTTGTGGCGCTGAGGGGCTAGATAATGTAGTTACATTATCAGTTTTCCGTGCGCCAGGCTTCAGTAAAGACTATGGTGTAGAAATGACTTCTGGGCCATTAAAAGGATTAACCGCTCGTGCTGTGGTTATTATCGATGAAAATGATAAAGTGATTTATAGTGAATTAGTTGATGAAATTAGCCATGAACCCAACTATGATGCAGCCCTCAATGCATTAAAATAATGATAATAATACTAAATGAAAATATTTTTTTATTAAACTAGTTGTGTCACTCTAATTCGATAGCGATAAAACTTATCGCTATCTCAATTCTGGTTAATCTATCACTCAGTTTCACTCTCTTTTTTATGACTTAATCCATACTCCCGCAACTTATTTGCAATTGCTGTATGCGATACATTCAGCCGTTTCGCTAATTTACGCGTACTAGGATAATCTTGATAAAGTCGAGCTAATATTGAAGCTTCAAAATGTTTTGTCAATTCATCTAACGTGCCATTTAATTGATCGGCGGAAAATAGAGAAATATCTTTTAGATCTGGCAAATTAATATCTTGCGGTGTTAATTCTCGTCCCGCCGACTGAATTAAAGCCTGATAGAGAACATTACGTAGCTGCCTTACGTTACCAGGCCAATGATAATTGGCAAGGTAAGGCGCTAATTTAGGTGAAAGTTTCGGTTTTTCAATGTGTTGCTCCAGTGAAAATTGCCTGACAAATTCTTCTGTAAGCGGCATTATATCCGCTTGTCGTTCACGCAGCGGGGGTAAGTTTACCGTTAACACATGCAGGCGGTAATAAAGATCTTGCCTTAAATGTCCCTTTTCAACTAATTCCAACAAATTTTTTTGGGTCGCACAGATCACTCTGACATCAACTTTAACTTCTTGCTCCTCACCTACCCGACGAAATGTATCATCGTTTAAGAAACGTAACAGTTTGATCTGCATTTGTGGCGACATTTCGCCAATTTCATCCAATAAAACAGTACCACCATTCGCTTGCTCAAAAAATCCCTTTTTGCCCTCAATGGCATTTGGATAAGCCCCTGCTGCGTAACCAAATAGTTCACTTTCTACCACATCTTCTGGCATCGATGCACAATTCAATCCTAAGAAAGGTTTATCACCTCTCATGCTCTGTAAGTGACATGCTTTAGCTAAAATATCTTTACCCGTTCCTGTTTCACCAACCAATAGCAACGGTTCATCAAGTAGGGCTATTTTTTTTAAATGCTCAACTAGCTGACTAATTTTGGGACTAACCGCAATGATCTGACTAAAACTATCTACTTTTCCCTTTTCATTTGCTTGATATTGCTGCTCTGCGGGCAAGGCCTTTAATAAAATAATAGCGCCTGTATTGTCAGTCGAATCCGTTATTTTATTATTGTTAATTGGCGTAACCTGGAGCAGATATTTATTACCTTTGATTAATAGTCGTTCCGAATAAGGTTGTAAATTATTTTGTTCCAGTAATTTTGCCAACCGCTGATGATTTATTAGCTGATTGAATTTTTTTTCTTTTAATTGGTTATTATGAATAGCAAACAATTTTAACATTGCAGAGTTAGCTAATTCGATATTAGCTTTGCTGTTAACTGAAAAAATAGGATCGGGAAAAGTATTTAATAAAGTCAATAATAATTTTTTTTCATGTTCAGAAGGCATAAAAGAGACCGTCTTAACATCTTTAACACCGCGAATACGCCGAATTTCAGTCATTAACTGTTGAAATGTCATGGTGTCGACTTGAGCAAATTTGAGATAAATATGACGATTTGGTGAAATTTCAATCCCTTCAAGGTCAATGTTTTGTAAAACAAGTAAATCAAGTAATTCACGTGTTAACCCCATTCGATCTTGGCAAATCACTTCTAATCGCATCACTGAAAACCTTATATCTATATAATTCACTATTCAATTAGTTAAGTATGCATTTTTATTTATTAAGCTGCCATAGAAAATGTTTTAACACATAAGCACTAACACAAGAAATTATAAACGAATAAGCATTAATCTAATTTTGCTCGTCACCATCTAATCAAAGTGGAGATAATTAAAAAAGACGTTATTAAGCTTAATTATGGATTGGTTAAACATTTTTGCGCTCAACTGCCTTTGGCATAATATTTTTTAACTGGCTGAATAATTGACGACGAAAATCAGCCAATTTAGGTTTATCATCCATCCACGGTAAGGGACGGCATAACTCCATCGTTTTAATTCCTAAGCGAGCAGTGAGTAAACCGGCGCCAATCCCCTGAGCTGCTCGAGTTGAGAGCCTGGCCATAATGTCTTGCGATAACCAATCCATGCCAATTTCACGCACCAATTCACTTGCTCCAGCAAAAGCAATATTAAGCAATACCATTTTAAATAATCGAATACGGCTATAATAACCCAGTTCAATGCCATAAATAGTAGCAATGCGATTAATTAATCGAATATTGCGCCAGGCAATAAATGCCATGTCTACAATGGCCAAAGGACTAACAGCAATTATTAACGCCGATTCAGCGGATGAGCGATTGATCTCTTTTCTAGCTTGCTCATCTAAAATAGGTTGCACTAATTGACTATAAAGAGTCACAATTTCTTTGTCATTATGACTATCATGGATGGTTCTCTGCCAACGCTTCATCGCCGGATGATCTAGGCCAAGCGCCGATTGTTGGCCTAGTTTTAGACAAAATTCACGCCCACCATGCATACCATGACTTTGCAAAAATGCTTTAGCCTGAATGCGTTCTTGACTTCGTTCTTTTAAATAATAAAGCCGCCGCCATTCGGTTATTATGCTGCCAATAGCGGCAATAATAATTAAGCCTCCCGCTGTGACAAAAGCTAAAGAAACCCAAACTTGCTTTAACCACGCTCGGTAAACCCATTGAGCTGTTTGGGCAAAAAAACTAACCACAATTAAGCTTAATGCAATAACCACCAGTTTACGCCAAAAACTATAGCGCGGTTTGAGCGCAGCATTAACCAGTGCCTCAATTTCACCTTCTCGCTCATCATCTTCTGTTTGCTGACTGCTAGCGGCGAATTGTTCAGATACTAATGGATCAAATACTTTGGCTTTTTTTAACTTTGGTTGTTTATTTGATGGCAAAGACTCATCAAAATCGATGCGGGATTTTAGCGGTTTACTCATTTCAATTTATCTCCGAGTAAAAATTCTAAAGCACTATCCAATCGAATATGAGCAACAGGCTGATCAGTCGCTGTTTCGCGAGGCAGAAAAGATTCAAAATCAAATTCCTGCTTTAACCAAAAATCAGCATTAGGCAAACGTCTGGGCACCTCGCCAGGGAAAAAGGTCATTAATTGACCATCACTTAATCTATGTCCCTTTAATGCAGGTAACTGCTCTCGCTGATATTCAATCCTGCCGTTTTCCGTCGCCTGAATTGAAGCCAGCGCGATACAATCCAAACTGATCCCTTCAAAAGCAGCATTTTGCCAGGCCGTACGAACTAATTGCTGTAGCAATGAGACTAAATTGGCCTGTTGATCATGAGTTATATGATCAGCTTTACTTGCTGCGAAAAGTAATTTATCGATGCGAGGTGAGAACATGCGCCGCAATAATGTGCTTTTACCATAATGAAAGCTACGCATAATTTGGGTCAATGCATTCTGCATATCATTAAATGCTGCCGAACCATTATTTAACGCAGTTAAACAGTCAACTAAGACAATTTGCCGATCAAAATGTTGAAAATACTCTTTATAAAAACGCTTGATAATTTTCTGGCAATAATAATTATAACGCTGTTGCAGCATACCAATATTAGACTGTTTGTCCGCTTGCTTTAATTTCTGTTCATCCGTTGTATCAATATTAAGCCAAGGAAAAAACTGCAATACTGGCGCCCCGGCCAGATCACCCGGCAAAATAAATCGCCCTGGTTGAATAAAATATTGTCCCTGTTGTTTAGAAAAAACCAAGTAATCGGTATAAGCCTGGGCAATATTGGCTAATAGTTTCTCATCAGCCGCCGCAAAAGGGTCGCACTGTTGGCAAAGTTGCAACCATTGCTGCGCGCCCTCATTGCCACGATCTTTTAATAGCTGTTGCATTTGCCGTGACCAACTAAAATAGTCCTGAGTCAACATAGGTAGATCCAGCAACCATTCACCTGGATAGTCAATAATTTCAACATATAAATTAGCAGTGTTTTTAACGTGGCGTAGCAAACTGTGTTGTGATCGATAACGTAGTTGTAAACATATTTCACTGATCCCACTAGTAGGAATCGGCCATTGAGGAGGAAAATGGTACAATGCTGCTATACTTTCGTCATAAGCAAAACGGGGAATATTAAAATGTTTCTGCGGGATCCGCTTTGCACCTAATAAACGACCCTCTCTAGCGGCGGAAAATAGTGGTAAACGCGCCCCACTTTGCACATGCAGAAATTGATTAACCATTGACGTAATAAATGCCGTTTTACCACTACGACTAAGCCCGGTAACCGCTATACGGACATGACGATCTACACTTCGATTGACAAGTTGACTCAGCTCACTTCGCAATCTTCTCATATTTCTCCCACAACAAATTACGCCCAAGTTTAGCAATGCCTAAACGTAGCAATGGCTGCATCACTATTAACATAAACCATCGCAAAGGTTTTCGGCTAATATATTTTAACATTAGACCGATTATTCCTGCTGGCGCGTAATGAATAGCCATAACTATGGCTATTCTTGCCGTTTTTTTGCCTAGAAGTTTCAATTTTTGTCCGCTTAACATCATATGATTAAGTTAATACTTAGAATAAGTCTAATTGATAAGAAAAATGATTTTACGGTAGAGCATAATTTACTCTACCGCCATTTGACAAATAGTTACAATTTATTGATGCGACTATCAATACTAAATCTATCAGAAGTGATATAGCGCTCCATCTGGCGCAGCTTTTTTTCACCGGCTTTCATTTGCTGATCAATTTCATTTAGTAACTTAGTGACCTTAAGACTAATATCCGATTCGTCCTGATAACCCGCCGGTGCCGGTTCAATAAAAAACCACATTAACAGATAAATAACGATAGTAATGGCAAAAAATCCCAAGAATAATGCCACAACTGCCAGTGCCCGGACTAAATTCACGGGTAAATCAAAGTAATGCGCCAGCCCAGCACAAACACCACCAATCATACGCTGATCAGTCAGTCGATAAAGTTTTCTATCGCCCATTTTTGCCATTATAATTGCCTCCAATTTGGATGCTCTGCATCCAGAATATCTTCCAGCGCTTTGATCCGTTGCTGCATGCGTTGTGCTCGCTCGGCTAACTGTGTTAGTCGCTGGATCTCATTCTGCGTTAATTGACTATGGCTAACGCCTTTCTTACCGTAGTGGCACCATAACCAGATAGGTAGAATAAAGATAATAAAGATCAATAAAACTAACCCAATAAATATAGAGCCCATCACATTTCCTTATTCATCATTAATTTTGGCTACAATAGATTAATCTTCTTTGTTCAGTTTAGCTTTCAACGCAGCCAATTGCTCACTGATTTCATCATCAGCTTTCAATTCAGCAAACTGCTGCTCTAAAGATTTTTGTTTTCCTACCTGATAACTCTGTGCCTCACTTTCCATATGATCAATTCGCTGTTCAAACTGTTCAAAACGTGCCAGCGCTTCATCCAGCTTACCACTATCTAACTGGCGACGCACATCACGACTAGATTGAGCCGCTTGATGCCTTAATACCATAGTTTGCTGCTTTGCCCGTGTTTCAGTCAGTTTTTGCTCTAATTCGGCAATCTCACCTTTCATTCGCACTAAAGTTTCATCAACCATGATTAACTCACTTTTTAGTGTATCAACCAGGGTAGCCACTTTTTGCTTTTCTATTAATGCGGCGCGAGCTAAATCTTCTTTATCCTTAACTAGCGCCAGTTCTGCTTTTTCCTGCCATTGAATAATTTGCTTTTCACCAGTGGCAATACGACGTTCTAATCCTTTCTGCTCTGCTAAGGTGCGGGCCGAGATTGAACGGGACTCAACTAACATATCTTCCATTTCCTGGATCATTAAGCGGATCATTTTCTGTGGATCTTCTGCTTTATCTAATAAAGAAGCAACATTAGCATTAATGATATCTGCGAAACGTGTAAAAATACCCATCGATAAATTCCTCAATTTATATTGAATGATTGATTTGTCATTTATTTTTAACATAGTTATTGATAAACAATTTTCGTGCCAACTTAATAAATTGATATAACCTTATGAAATAAATCGCTTTTTATTTTGTTATCTTTTAGCTCACTTTTCGCTATAATTTGCATATGAATTAAAATGACCAATAAATGGCTAAAATGACCACACCAGACACTACTGATAATATTCTTGGCACTGCTGATAATTTTTTAGAAATACTGGAGCAAACTTCAGCCCTTGCCAAACTGAGTAAACCGGTTTTAGTTATAGGTGAGCGTGGGACAGGTAAGGAGTTGATAGCTAATCGCCTTCATTATCTGTCACCACGTTGGCAAGAGCCGTTTATTTCCCTTAATTGCAGTGCACTGAATGAAAATTTGTTAGATTCCGAATTATTTGGTCACGAAGCTGGCGCATTTACTGGCGCACAGAAAAGACATTTAGGTCGCTTTGAGCGCGCAAACCGAGGCACACTTTTTCTTGACGAATTGGCCACCGCCCCCATGATTGTGCAAGAAAAACTATTGCGCGTTATCGAATATGGCCAACTAGAACGGGTTGGGGGTAGTCAAAGCCTGAAAGTTGATGTTAGGCTTATTTGCGCAACCAACACTAATCTACCTCAATTAGCTAGCAAAGGCTTATTTCGGGCCGATCTACTTGATCGTCTGGCCTTTGATGTCATCCACATCCCACCATTACGTGAGCGATTAACCGATATTATGTTACTGGCCGAACATTTCGCTATTAATATGTGCCGCGAGCTCAATTTGTCGTTTTTTCCTGGATTTTCCATTAAAGCGCAACAAAATTTGTCCATGTATCCTTGGCCTGGCAATGTGCGTGAATTGAAGAATGTTATTGAGCGTTCCGTCTATCGACACGGTGATAGCACTGAACCATTAGATTTAATTATCTTCGATCCTTTTGCTAGCAGGTTAAAGACATCGGTGGTAACAAAAGAAAAGGATGGACTGCCTGAACTTCCGATTGATTTAAAACAATGGCAGCATACAGCGGAAAAAATTTTGCTCGAACAGGCATTACAAGTAAGTCACTTTAATCAGCGGCTAGCCGCTGCGCAATTAAAACTAACCTATCATCAATTAAGAGGATTACTGAAAAAGCATAACTTGCCTGATCACAAAAATGTAAAAAAAAGTAAGTAATCAAGAAAATAGCCAGCACCCGATGCTGGCAAAAAAATTGAAGCAATGTGAGCAATGTCGTGTCTACAGTAAATTAAGGCGACTAGTTGATGATAACCCGTTTAGCAGACAGGCTGATAATAGTAGTTATCAATATCGTTTGTAAAGCAGTTTGTTGAGAATTTTTCTCAACAAATAACTAATAATTTTATCAACTCTATTTTGTTGCATAGCGGGAGTTAAGCTACAATAAAGCCATTCGCAATTATAATAGGTTTTTATATGCGGTACCTAATTTTATGGATTATTTTAATAAATGTAGTGACAATAAATGCATTAGCAGACACCCTTCCACCACAAATTCGTCAAACCAGTTTCATCTATTGCGTTAATGGCATTGTTACCACATTTAATCCTCAAATTGCTAGCACCGGGCTGATTATTGACCCACTTGCCGCTCAACTTTACGATCGGTTATTAGAAGTTAATCCATTTACCTACAAACTAAATTCCGAACTCGCCTCACGCTGGAAATCATTCGATAAAGGGGCAACTTATCGATTCTATTTAAAACGCAATATTCAATTTCAAACAACGGATTGGTTCACGCCGACACGAACGCTCAATGCTGATGACGTTGTGTTTAGTTTTTCCCGTATGTTTGATAAAAACCATCCTTATCATTATGTCGGTGGTGGCAACTATCCCTATTTCGATAGCCTGCAATTAGCTAACAATATCCGTAGCATTCGTAAGATAGATAATTATACCGTTGAATTTAAACTATATACGCCTGATGCATCATTTCTCTGGCATTTGGCTACTCGTTATGCTCCCATACTTTCGCAAGAATATGCGCAATATCTTAATAAAATTAATCATAAAGAATTTATTGATTGGCAACCTATTGGTACCGGTCCTTTCATATTGGCTGGTTATCAAACCGGTCAATTTATCAAACTAACTCGCCATGATAATTACTGGAAAGGCAAACCTTTAATGAAGCAAGTTGTAATTGATCTTGGTGCAGGTGGTACAGGACGCATATCTAAATTATTAACCGGCGAATGCGATGTATTAGCTTATCCAGCTGCTAGTCAATTAAAGGTGTTACGTGAAGATGCCCGTTTACGGCTATCAATGCGCGCTGGCATGAATATCGCCTACCTGATTTTTAACACTAGTAATCCGCCGTTTGATCAATTAAAGGTTAGACAAGCCGTTGCATATGCCATTAATAATGAAAGATTAATGCAATCTATTTATTATGGCACCGCTGAAACGGCAACTTCTGTTTTACCAAGAGCTTCATGGGCTTATGATAATCAAATTAAAGTAACCGACTATAATCCAGAAAAATCTAAACAGATGCTGGAAGAGCTAGGCTTGTCTGGTATGAAATTAGATCTTTGGGTGCCAGTGATTTCTCAATCATATAATCCGAGTCCGTTAAAAACTGCAGAACTTATTCAGGCAGATTTAGCCAAAGTAGGCATTAAGATGGATATTCACCCTGTAGAAGGCAATCTATTAGAAAATAAACTCAATGATCGCAACTATGATATGGTTCTTGACGGTTGGTCAACGGATAGTAATGATCCAGATAGCTTTTTCCGTCCTCTGCTTAGTTGCCCAGCAATTGAATCTCATACTAATTTGAGCCAATGGTGTAACCCCTACTTTGATGAGCTTTTACGTAAGGCATTGGTAAGCCAAAGTATTTCATCACGCATTAATTATTACCATCAAGCACAATCATTATTGGCCAAAGAATTACCCGTATTACCGCTAGCTTATTCATTACATTTACAAGCTTATCGCTACGATATCAAAGGGCTAGTTATTAGCGCCTTTGGTAATTCATCTTTTGCCGGGGTCTATCGTGATGAGTCGATTAAAACCCCACTGCCAGCGGACTCTTATTTTGATGATGCGGAAGGAGCTGCGTGGTGATTATTTACGCATTAAGGCGGTTATTGCTATTAATTATTACCTTATTTCTACTGACGCTAATTAGTTTTAGTTTAAACTATTTTACTGCGGATGCTCCCTTAAGTGGACTTTCATTATGGGATGCCTATATTTTTTATTTAACCAGTTTATTACATTGGAATTTTGGTTTTTCCAGTATTAATGGCCAACCCATTAGTGATCAGCTAAATGCCACTTTTCCTGCCACCATGGAATTGTGTTTTTTAGCATTTATCTTAGCTTTAATGATCGGCATTCCAACCGGTATTATTGCTGGTGTTTGGCGAAATAAACCCATTGATTACATTATTAAAATTTTTACCCTTATCGGTTTTTCTATGCCAATTTTTGTGTTGGCTTTATTATTTATCCTGCTTTTTTCATTAAAGTTAGGCTGGTTACCGGTCTCTGGAAGAATTAATTTACTGTATGATCTTGAACCGGTTACTGGTTTTGCCTTAATCGATGTGTGGCTATCTAATTCAATCTATCGTAGTCAAATGTTTATTAATCTCTTAGAACATTTGATTTTACCGGTTATTACATTAGCTATTGCGCCCATTTCGGAAATGATACGTTTAATGAAAAATAGTACTGAAGCCGTTATGGGTGAAAATTATATTAAAGCAGCGGCAACCAGAGGACTATCCCGTATTACTATTATCAAACGCCATGTATTACACAATGCACTTCCCCCCATTATTCCAAAGCTAGGTTTGCAATTTTCTACTATGATCACACTAGCGATGATCACTGAGCTTGTCTTTAATTGGCCAGGATTGGGGCGTTGGTTAGTAACGGCGATTCGGCAAAATGATTACTCAGCGATTTCTGCTGGCGTAATGATTATTGGTACTTTAGTTATTTTCGTTAATGTCATATCGGATATTTTAGGCGCTATGATGAACCCTTCTAAATATAAGGATGGGTATGTCTTCAGATAATTTTTATCGCGAACAAAAAATGCCATCGCCAATCCGGGTTGTCTGGCGATTCTTTTCTAATGATATATTGGCAATGACTGGTTTTTATGGTGTTGTTTTTCTCTTCGTTTTGACATTACTTGGCAACTACTTAGCCCCCTATACCATTAACCAACAATTTTTAGGCTACCAGCTACTACCTCCATCCTGGTCACATTATGGTAATGTGGCATTTTTTTTGGGTACTGATGATCTGGGCCGTGATATTTTAAGTCGATTACTTATTGGTACCGCATCTACCTTCGGCTCTGCACTAGTGATCACCATTAGCACGACGTTGGTTGGATTAATATTAGGTTGCTTAGCGGGTATCACTCATGGCTTAAAATCAGCTATTTTAAATCATGTGTTAGATACTCTATTATCCATTCCCTCACTGCTACTGGCGATTATCATTGTTGCTTTTGCCGGTTCAAGCCTTGAAAATGCGATGATTGCAATTTGGCTAGCCTTATTACCAAGAATTGTTAGAACAATCTACAGCGCTGTACGCGATGAACTTGATACAGAATATGTTCTTGCCGCTCGACTTGACGGTGCGTCAAACTTTTATATCCTTTGGTATACCGTATTACCCAATATTACACCTATTTTAGTAGCGGAAATTACTTGCACTCTCTCTATGGCTATTTTGGATATGGCTGCGTTAGGCTTTCTTGATTTAGGCGCAAGATTACCCACTGCTGAATGGGGCACTATGCTCGGTGATAGTTTAGAGTTGATTTATGTGGCACCATGGACGGTTTTTCTTCCTGGTGCAGCCATTATGTTCAGCGTATTGTTTGTTAACTTACTTGGTGATGGCTTACATCGCGCGATTAATGCGGGGGTTGAATAATGCCATTATTAGATATCCGTAACCTCACTATCGAATTTATGACTGCGAAAGGGCCAGTAAAAGCTGTCGATAATGTTTCTTTACAATTAAATGAGGGCGAAATTCGCGGCTTAGCTGGCGAATCTGGTTCAGGTAAGAGCTTAATTGCTAAAGCCATTTGTGGCGTTACTAAAGATAATCTAAAAGTGACAGCCGATCGTTTTTATTTTCTTGATATAGATCTGCTAAAACTTACGGCACGGCAGCGGCGCAGAGTGATAGGCCATAATATTTCCATGATTTTTCAAGAGCCTCAATCCTGTTTAGATCCAGCTGAAAATATTGGTAAACAACTCATTCAATCAATACCTCAATGGACTTTTAAAGGCCGGTGGTGGCAACGATTTAGCTGGCGTAGGCGACGCGCAATTGAATTGCTCCATCGTGTCGGAATTAAAGATCACGATGATATTATGTACAGCTATCCTTATGAGCTTACAGAAGGTGAATGTCAGAAAGTGATGATAGCTATTGCGCTGGCAAACCAACCACGATTATTGATTGCAGACGAACCCACCAATGCAATGGAATCCACGACGCAAGCGCAAATATTTCGTCTGCTTGATAGATTAAATCAAAACAATAATATGACAATTCTACTAATTAGTCATGATATGCAAATGATGAGCAAACTGGTTGATCGTATTAGTGTACTCTATTGCGGTCAAACCGTTGAAAGTGCAACTCCTGAAGAGTTATTGGTCCGCCCTCATCATCCTTATACCCAAGCCTTAATACGTGCTGTACCCGATTTTGGCAGCCCACTTCCTCATAAAAGTCGACTAAATACACTACCTGGGGCGATTCCTTCTTTAGAGCACTTGCCGATTGGTTGCCGTCTTGGCCCTCGTTGTCCCTATGCCCAAAAAACGTGTATTATAACCCCGCCGCTACGCAGCATAAAAAGTCGGGCCTTTGCCTGCCATTTTCCTCTTAACATGGAGGAAACACCATGACAACACCGTTACTGGCAATTAAAAATCTGACTAAAACCTTTCGTTATCGCACCGGGTTATTTCAAACTCAACTGTTAGAAGCAGTAAAGCCGTTAAGTTTTACCCTAAAATCTGGTGAAACCTTGGCTATTATCGGCGCTAACGGATCAGGTAAATCAACCCTAGCCCGCATGTTATCAGGTGTGATTGAACCCACGGGTGGTGAAATTTTTATTAATGGCCATCAGCTTAACTTTGGCGATTATAGTTATCGTAGTCAACGCATACGCATGATATTTCAAGATCCCAGTACTTCTTTAACACCCAGACAACGTATTGGTCAAATTCTTGAAATCCCTTTAATTCTAAATACTTCACTTTCCGTTCACGAACGTGAAGAGCGTATAGAACAGACTCTTCGTCAAGTTGGGCTATTACCTGATCACGCTGGCTATTACCCGCATATGTTAGCCGCGGGTCAAAAACAGCGAGTAGCACTGGCAAGAGCGTTAATTCTTCAACCTGAGATTATTATTGCCGATGAAGCACTGGCGTCCCTAGATATGACAATGCGTTCTCAAATCATTAATTTAATGCTTGAACTACAAGAAAAACAAGGTATTTCCTATATTTATGTTACTCAACATCTTGGTATGATGAAACATATCAGCGATAAAGTGCTGGTGATGGATAATGGCGTTGTGGTCGAAAGAGGTAATACCGCCGAAGTGCTGGCTTCACCCTTACATGAAGTGACCCGACGCTTAATTGCTAGCCACTTTGGTGAACTTTTATCTGCCGATGCCTGGCGACAAGATGTTATCTAGTATAAAGACAAAAAAACTGATCGGATCAGCGAGGTAATGCAACATATTTTCTTCTGTCATGATAAACTCTTTGCCGTTTATCAAACAAATAATGCATAAATACTATTTACAATAGATAATTTATGCTGTGTACATTAGTATTATTATTTAAAAATTTACAAGGATACGGCTTATGGGCTTTATGAGCGGCAAGCGCATTCTGATCACTGGTTTAGCCAGTAAACTATCTATTGCTCACGGTATTGCACAAGCAATGCACCAACAAGGCGCTGAACTGGCCTTTAGTTATCAAGGAGATAAGCTGAAATCTCGCGTGGAAGAGATGGCAAACAACTTTGGCTCTAGTATTGTTTTGCCATGTGATGTCGCTTCCGATGAAAGTATCACGGCATTATTTGCCGAGCTGGCAAAAGTATGGCCTAAATTTGATGGTTTTGTCCATTCAATTGCCTATGCACCAGCCGATCAACTTGATGGTGATTATGTTGATGCGGTTACCCGCGAGGGATCTCGCATTGCCCATGACATTAGTTCATATAGCTTTGTTGCGTTGGCAAAAGCTTGCCGAAGTATGTTAAATCCTAATTCTGCTCTGGTCACTCTAACCTATTTGGGTGCTGAACGCGCGATCCCTAACTATAACATTATGGGATTAGCAAAAGCCTCTTTGGAAGCAAATGTTCGTTATATGGCTAACGCAATGGGGCCTGAAGCTATTCGAGTTAACGGTATTTCAGCCGGTCCAATCCGCACATTAGCGGCCTCAGGCATTAAAGATTTTCGTAAAATGCTATCACATTGTGAATCAGTGACCCCGATTCGCCGCACGGTGACGATTGAAGATGTTGGCAATTGTGCCGCTTTTCTCTGTTCTAATTTATCGGCGGGAGTTACCGGTGAAATTCTGCATGTTGATGGTGGATTCAGTATTGCTGCAATGAATGAACTGGAATTAAAGGCCTAATAAGGATAATCAGCCCGCCAATAAATTGATATACCAACAATAATATATTGGCTAATCAAGAATATCATTTAAAGGCGGGCTGTTGTTAGTTAGATAAATTAATGCTGGCTAGTAAGATAATTTGCCATCAAATCGGTGATCCTACCTGTATTTGCGGTATAACTCATAAATTGTGCAGGCGTTATATCGATGATCCTGGGTAACATTGATGTCACAATACTCGATTTTGTTAAGCCTTGAATATTGTCATCACTCTTAATCAAACAGAGTGCCTGTGCCATTGAGGCAAAGCAAGCTTTCAGATTTTTTTGTGTTTCCTCTGATCCAATCGTACTAATTTTGTCATCAATTAAATTTTTAAATTCCTCTTGTGCAACGACCTGATCTAATTGTTGCACTTCATCTGGCACACTTTTATCCATTGTCATAATTATATCTAATTCATCCATTGTGACTTTGGGAAAAAATTCACCTAAATAGGTTTTTACCATCCAGGCCAACGCGATGGATTCAGATTGTAATTCTGGTGTACTAAATGCCTTAATCAGTTTGCTATTATCATTTTTATTATAAATTTGGCTACTAGGATCTCCCCTAAAAATACCTTCAACACACTTGTTACTAATATGTTGATTTAAATTGGCGCAAATTCCACCAATACCGGTGTGCATCGCTTCTTCAACACACGCTTTAGCAACTTCAGCAATTTTAGTTGCTGCTACTTTATTCTGATCAACATTATCATTGGTTGAGGAAACATTTTTCTGCCAAAAAGTAGACATGTTAAATTTGAAAAAACCATTGAGGCCAGTTTTCTGCTGTTTTTCATTTAAAATAGCGCTTTCGGATTTCACAGAAGTTGATCGTGCCAACTCTGGTGTTTTTAATAACGTGCTTTCGGATTTTACAGAAGATGATCGTGCTACCTCTGACGAGTTTTGGTTGGTTAAAGTCATTCCATCTGACGATAATGAATTACTTTACGTAATTCAACGGGAAATTTTAGCGGTTGGGATGAATAGCTAAATGCATCCCTTGATTTCCATTCAAATTCACTGGAACTATTTTTTACTCCCGTGAAATTATTTACCAAACTCGTTACTGTATTGATAAAATTATTAAAGCTTCTTTGAATTGTTGATATTACCGAAGTTGCTGAGGTTGCTTCTGTCCATGATGGTTCTGTATTGTTGGTGTTGGAAAAACTATCTAAACGCATTTTAACTCCATTATTTATTTTATATATTTGCATCGACAAGTGTAAATATAATTAAATAACACCAATACTAAATTTAGCTTTTCTATTTTCTACAAAATAAATAACTAACTTTTTATAAACAGTAAATATATTATTTGTAGAAAATGAAATAGTTATAAAATGAGTTTATATAATTATATGAATAGTCAATATAACAAAAAATAACGTTAGATATTATATTGTTATATTATGTTATATATATTAAAGGAAAAATATATCTTATTGTTAAGATTAAGTTAAAAATAGATGGCAAATATTATTCCGCTGGCAATAATTATGTTAACCCGGCAAATAAAAAACAAATTTTTAATAAGAAATAATTAAATAAAGTCTGCTAATAAATATTACTCACAAAATAATTATTAATTTGTTAATAATAAGGCATATTTTAGCAGACATTTAATTATATTTATTTACTTATCGTTATTAACAACATATTTTGCCATCATGTTGGAAAATTGGCTTTGTTTATCTTTCATGAAATTGAGTTCAGCCAACGGATCTGTAGATTTTTCGATAAAGGCGGTTAACATTGAGCCAATAATACTAGCTTGTGTTAATTTTATTTCCCCATTATTCGTCTTTAATCGCTCAGCCAGATTTACTGCTTTTGCAATAGTGCTAAAACAGGCTTGTATATTTTCTCGTGTCCTTTCACAGTTTATTTGATTAATTTTATTATCAAGTAAACCATTAAATTCATCTTGATTTTTACTATCATTAAATTCTTCGATAGTTATTTTAGGTAAATTTTCAGCTATATAGTACTTTACCATCCATGCCGACGCGATTGGATCTGAATAACACTCATCGCTATTAAAGACTTTAACTAGTTGAGCTGCATTATTTTTATTATATGTTGCACTATCAGGAGATTGCCGAAAAATACCGTCAACTGTACCATTTGCTATCTGTTTATTTAAAGCATGGCAAATTCCGCCTATATTAGTCCGCATAGCGCGAGCGACCAACTCAGCAGGCGCTACTATCACTGATTCATTTTTCGCACCAAACAGAGTATTCCATATAGAGCTAGCAAGACGAGAAATAAAAAATTTAGGCGCAGCAAACGTTCGTTTTGCCAACTGCGTTATCTTATTTCGTTAATTAATGAGCTCCACTGCTGTAAAAACCGTCTTTTCAAGAGAAGAAAAATCATTTGGCTTAGTTAAATTTATCTCTTTGTTGCTATGCAACTGGTTTGTTGCTCTATCACTGGCATAATTGCCAATTTCTTCATAAATATGCTCCTCCTTTTCTCCAATAGTAACATAGTCAATTTCTTCATAAATATGCTCCTCCTTTTCTCCAATAGTTGCATAGTCAATTTCGTCATAAATGTGGGCCTCTTCTCCTACCGTAGCATATTCTTGCGGATAAGAATAAACTTCGTCATTATTGAGCTCGGCGCCAATAACACTATAATGAGCTGCGTAATTGACAGACTGTTGTTTTGCAATATCATCATTAGGGACATGATAAATAGGCTCTTTTTCTCTAATTACATCAAAAGGCGCAGAATATAAATTTGCACTTTGAAATTTTGCAAGCTGTAACACGTTTTCTGCATTTTTTGCAGTAATAAAAACATCATGTAAATGGGAATTAAGAAAAACAGAAAAATTGGACAGTGTTGAAACTATATTTTTTTCGCTACTTAATCTACTATCATTGAGTTTTTCGTTATTGGCGAGACGTTGAGCGCTATTGTTAATACTGTTAATCTCTTTAGAAACCGGATACAACTTAATCGCTATAAACTCTCTATCTGGATTTAGCTTTTTATAGGATGTTAACGAAATTGGCATGGTGGCATTGTTATAACTCATTGTGACTCCCTATTGATTTTATCTATCCTAATAATAATTATAAATTAGCCAATAAAAATAAATATCAAATTACATTCAAATCGTCATAACCAGAGCAACTTTTTATATAAAAACTAATTATATTTAATTAGACATTTAATAATATAATAAATATTTTTTATATTACTTTGAGACACTAATATAGTTTTTATTTAAATGGTAAATAATATTAATTTAATCTAACTACCTATAAATTTGACAAATTTTCAAACTACTTCCATATTTAGAGATGGTTAAATTAATATACTCTAGGGTGTTAAGGTTATTAAAATGTCAGCCATATTCAATAAGTTATTAGCATTCTTTTCAATAGGAGCACGCATGGGTTACTATGAAATTAAAAAAAGTAGTAAAAGTACTGATCAACCATACTACTTTGTATTAAAAGCCGCTAATCATGAAGTTATTGCCACCAGTGAGATGTATAAAACCAAAGCTGCAGTACAAAAAGGGATTGCTTCAGTACAAAAAAATGGCCCAACCAAACAAGTTAAAGATCTCACCAGCGAAACTTGATCTGTTTATTCCTTATCTAAAAGCTGCAGATAATGGCAGCTTTTTCATTTAGCGACTTTCTCTTATTGTTCTTAGCCAAGATAAAAATAAAGTAATAAAATTTTTAGCAACTGCTATGCTGTTATTTTAACAGCAATAAACCCTATCAAATCCAAAGGAATGTCACTATGAAACTCTATTATTCTGCCGGCGCTTGTTCACTGGCTCCTCACATTGTGTTAAGAGAAACTGACTTAGATTTTAGTATTGAACGGGTTGATTTAAAGAAAAAATGTACCGAGAAAGACGTGGATTTTTATACGATTAATCCTAAAGGCCAGGTACCGGTCTTACAGTTAGATAACCATGATATTTTAACGGAAAATGCGATTATTTTACAATATATTGCCGATCAAGCCGCAGGATCAAATGATAAATTAATTGCACCTATGGGCAGCCTACAACGTTATCATCAGCTAGAATTGGTTAACTATATTGCCACGGAATTACATAAAGGTTTTAGCCCGCTATTTTCACCTTTAACGCCAGATAATTACCGCGAGATAGTGATAAAATCCTTGATCACAAAATTCAGCTATATAGAAAATTTGTTGGCTAAGCGGAAATTTATCTGCGGTGAACACTTTACTATTGCAGATGCTTATCTTTTTACTATCAATCGTTGGGCTACAGCCGTTAATGTGGATCTTAGTCAATATCAACATCTAAAACAGTATATTGAAGAAAAAATTAGCCCACGTAAAAGTGTACAAGAAGCATTAACAACAGAAGGTTTAATCTGAGATTGTTTTTTTATTTTTTGCTCTTCAAGTTCCCATTAATTTGAAGAGCAATGTCATTAGATAACACAATTAATCAAGCTGTAGCGCCTTAAAGTGATAAGTAGGATTTACCATCTTATCCTGCGCAGCAATCAGTTGTAATTCATATTTTTCCATGGCTTTGGTTTTTAGCATCACTTCATAAACCGCGGCTGCTACGTGCTCTAATGCACTAGGCAGCGATTTACCGTTTAATAAATTGACTAGCAATAAACCGCTGGTTAAATCGCCAACCCCGACCGGTTGCTGTTTACCAAAATCAATTAGGGGCCGACTAATATGCCAGCTATGCGCTTTAGTCACTAATAGCATTTCAAAACAGTTGGCATGATAACCGGCACGACTGAGATGTTTTACCAAAATCGTTTTAGGCCCTTTCAGACACAATTCTCTCGCCGCTGATATTGCTTGTTCCACATTAGTAATTGATTTTCCAACTAATGTTTCCAACTCTAACAGGTTAGGCGCCATTATGTCGCAGATAGGTAAAGCTTCATGACATAAAAATTCTGCTACCCCTGGGGCAACAATACAGCCTTTTTCAGCATGTCCCATCACCGGATCACAGAAATACCAAGCCGCCGGATTTGTTATTTTTATCTGTCTAACAATATCAACAATCGCTTTTCCTTGTTCAGCGGAACCAATATAGCCCGTGAGAACCGCATCACAATGTTTTAATTGCTGGATCTGAGCAATACCGTTAACAATATCCGTTAAATGTTCAGATGACATGACACTACCTGTCCATTGTGGATATTGTGTATGATTAGAAAATTGAACAGTATTTAGCGGCCAGACATCAATTCCCAGCCGTTGCATGGGAAAAACCGAGGCGCTATTACCCGCATGGCCAAAAACGACATGCGACTGAATCGAAAGAACGCTTTTCATATACCACTCATTTTATTTTTAATAATATTTGCTGTAATAAAAAATGATTACAAGCTAAACAAGCAATTAATATATTCGTAATTAATCTAACAAATACCAATAAGTTAATTGCTATATTAGATAAACCTTAAGATGATTACATTTACGCTGGGCGCACTCATTATTGCCAATTAATTAAGCAGTAATGTTTTTTACCACGCCTAATTAAAGAATAGCGACCAAATAGACGATCTTCAGCAGTAAAAATATATTCAGGATCAACACATTTTTCGCCATTAATCGCTACCGCCTTCGAACTTATCATCGTTCTTGCCTGACCGCGCGAAGGAACCAATTTTGCCTCGACTAAAGCCTGCTGTAAATCTGCCTCGGCATTTAGTTTGATCATCGGCATGCCATCTTGCGCTAACTGGGCAAAATCTGCTGCGGTTAATGCCGCAATGGTATCGGAAAATAGGCTTTCTGTGATCCTCTTGGCAGCCTTTAAGCCTTCATCACCATGTACTAACTGGGTGACTTTTTCCGCTAATACATACTGCGCTCTCGGCGCTTTACCGCTGTTTTGATCTTCTTCTTGCAATGCGTCAATTTCTTCAATTGGCATAAAGGTAAAAAATTTAAGAAAACGATAAACATCCGCATCGGCCGTATTCACCCAGAATTGATAAAACTTATATGGACTGGTTTTTTGTGGATCTAACCAAACTGCCCCCGCTTCCGTCTTCCCAAATTTAGTGCCATCAGATTTAGTAATTAGTGGTACCGTTAGGCCAAAAACTTGTTTTTGATGTAGACGACGAGTTAGATCAATACCTGAAGTAATATTGCCCCATTGATCAGAGCCGCCTATCTGTAATTCAACATTATGTTGATGGCACAGATTAGCAAAATCATAAGATTGCAATAGATTATAGGAGAATTCAGTAAAAGAGATACCTGCATCATCGCGCTCAAGACGTTGTTTAACCGCTTCTTTATTGATCATTTGATTAACAGAAAAATGTTTGCCAATATCGCGCAAAAAGGTTAAGACATCCATTTGACCAAACCAGTCATAATTATTAACAACCTTAGCGCTATTTTTTCCACAATCAAAATCCAGAAATGGCGAGACCTGTTGACGGATTTTTTCAACCCATTGCTGAACCGTTTCACTCGTATTTAATTTACGCTCAGTAGCTTTAAAGCTAGGATCGCCAATTAAACCTGTCGCCCCACCCACTAAAGCTACCGGTTGATGACCCATCTGCTGAAAGCGCTTTAAACATAGCAAAGGAACCAAATGCCCTAAGTGCAAGCTATCAGCGGTTGGATCAAATCCACAATAGAGCGTCACTGATCCCTGGGATAGTTTCTCTATTAATGCCTTTTCATCCGTCAGTTGGGCAATTAAACCCCGCTCTTGCAATTGTTCAATTAGGTTCTTGCTAACCATCAATAACTCCATCAATTTTTTTATTTCGTCGATTTTGTGGATAAATATAATATAAATAAGCGCAATAGAATAAAACGCTAGTCAAATAAGTGCCAGTTAAAAATCATTTTTCCGTTTAAGGCGCCAAGCGATCAATTTGCCAATGATCATGTTGCCATTGATATAAAAATCGATCATGTAACCGTTTAGTGCCACCTTGCCAAAATTCAACACTGTCAAATCTGACTCGATATCCACCCCAAAAACTAGGTAAAGGAATTTCACCATTTTTAAACTTTTGTTTTAATTCAAGAAATTTATTTTCTAATAGACTTCTAGCGGAAATTTTTGCTGATTGCCGTGAAACCCAAGCCGCAATTTGACTATCTTTTGGTCGACTATGAAAATATTTTATTACTTCAAGTGGAGAAAGTTTTTCTGCTTTACCCAGGAAGCAAACCTGTCGCTCTAACTGATACCAAGGAAATAGTAAACTGACCTTATTGTTATGGGCGATATGTTGTGCCTTGCGACTAGATAAATTGGTATAAAATATGAGTCCATTTTTATCATAATGCTTGAGTAATACAATTCGTTGATAGGGTTGTCCATCACTATCTACCGTAGCAACACACATGGCAGTCGGATCGGCTAATTTTGCTTCATAAGCCTGTTTTAACCAGCGTTCAAATAAAACCAATGGCTCGTCGGTTAAATCTTTACGCCTTAAGCCCCCTTGAGTATATTCCCGTCTTAAATTAGCAATATCCAACTGCATTTTTTCTGCCATTTTTTTGCCTCTGTCTTGTTTTGATGGATATCATATTATGCACCATTGGCCGGATAAATTGCGCCTAATACTGTTTCCTGACTAGCACCAGTTACAGAAGGTAAATTGCCTGGCAAACCCGATAAGGTACGAGCGGCTAACCACGCAAAAGCCAAAGCTTCCATATTATCACCACTCAAACCATATTTATCTGTTGGTGCTACCATAATATCGGTTAACAATTCGCTTAAGCCTGCCATAAGGTAGCTATTTTTAGCGCCTCCACCACAAACCAATAAACAATCTAGCTGGTCATAAAGTAAAACTTGTTCAACAATTGAACGGATGGTTAATTGTGATAACGTCGCCTGTACATCCTCTGGTGATAAATTTGAGTAAGGTGTTAATTATTTTTGTAACCAAGCAGAATTAAAATATTCTCTGCCGGTACTTTTTGGTGCTGGCTGCTTAAAATAGGGATCCGCTAGCATTTCAGCCAGAAGCGACGCATTGACTTGCCCTGTTCGCGCCCAATCGCCATTATTATCATAAGGTTTATTTAAATGTTGATTAGCCCAGATATCCAACAGCATATTTCCAGGTCCGGTATCATAGCCTTTAATTATTGAATTCCCGAATAAAGTAGTGAGATTAGCGATGCCGCCAATATTTAAAATAATGCGATTCTCATCTGGATGACTAAGTACTTTATGATGAAAAGCGGGTACTAAAGGTGCTCCTTGCCCACCATACGCCATATCTCTACGGCGAAAATCGCCTACTACCGTGATGTTAGTTAACGCAACAATTCTATTATTGTCGCCTAATTGCAGAGTAAAAGGCCTTTGGCCTGTAGGTTGATGCCAAACGGTTTGCCCATGACACCCTATAGCGGTAATCTCCGTGGCAGGTAATGATTGCTGTTTCAATAGGTTATTGATTGCATCAGCATATAAGGTGCCGAGCTGATAATCAATTTCACCTATTGTTGCCAGGGTGACCGCTTGACCTTGACATATTAACAAGACTTGATTTTTTAATTCTGTGGGAAAAGGAAATGAAATCGCACTTAATTGAACTACATTTTTGTCATCAATCTCAGCCAAAACAACATCAACTCCATCAAGGCTGGTACCTGACATAACGCCTATATAACGACCTGCTTTCATGTTTGTCCTCTGATTATTTTTCTCTATACTTCGTTTCAGTCATTCAATATACTTAATGTCATGTTTTTTTTAGTTATTTAACCGATTGAAATAAAACATAAAAATAATAATTTGAAAATATGTTAATTAAATATAAATTTATTAAACTGAATTTATTACTTTAAGGAAAAATTATTAATGTTTAGACTATATTTAGATTGTAGAAAGTAAATTAATTTTGCTATTTGTCTGATTATCCAGTTAGTTTATATATAATAAATTATGATGTCTGTGTATTCATGATTATTATTACACTGTAAATCAGATTTCCAAAAGGAGTCATCATGTTAAAGCAAGTTCTCGTCGGTATTTTTACAGTTACAGCTTTATCCGGCTGTATAAATACAGGTAGTCTTTCTGGGGACACTTATACCGCTTCACAAGCTAAACAAGTACAAAGCGTAACCTATGGTACAGTTACTCGCATAACCCCGGTTAATATTCAGGCTGGTGGTGACGAAAACATCATAGGTGCACTAGGTGGTGCTGTTCTTGGTGGACTATTGGGTAATACAGTTGGCGGGGGCACAGGAAAAACCCTTGCAACAGCTGCGGGCGCGATCGCAGGCGGTGTTGCCGGTCAAAATGTTCAAGGGGCACTTAACAAAACAAAAGGCGTTCAATTGGAAATTAGGCTAGATAATGGACGCATTATCTCTGTGGTGCAAAAAGGTGATCCAAACAGTTTCCGTATTGGCCAACGTGTATCTATTATAGGAAGTGGAAATAGCATTACTGTTTCACCTCGTTAACTCAACTAAAATAGCATACCGCGGCTAAATTTAAATAATTAGCCGCGTATGCATTAAATTATAATGCTATCTGTTTTTTATTATTCTATCATTTATTATGAATGATTATGTAACCGAATAATATTTTGCTCGAGTTTTAATATCAATGAATAAAGTGTATTTAATTCATCATGTGTAATACCTCCTAATATCTCCTTTCGTGTTTTTTCAATTACATCATCAACCTGTTTAATAAATGGCATCGATTCTTCTGTTAATTTAATTCTTTTTGCTCGTCTATCGTTGACACAGGTGTGACGTGTAATCAATTTTTTTTCTTCTAATTGATCGAGGGTTCTAACTAGCGATGGCTGTTCAATACCTATTGCTTTGGCCAATTGAATTTGTGATTGATCAGGCGGTAGCTGGCTAATGTTGTATAAGGTTACCCAATGAGTTTGGGTGAGCTTTAATGGTTTCAGACGATGATCAATCAATGCCCGCCAGACTCGAACTAAACGCGCAAGATCAGTTCCTATTTTTGATTCCAATTGTTCCTCCTTAAAAATAGAATACCATCTATATCTATAATTATTAAATTGCCAATTAATATCCTAGAAATATATATCAAATTCTATTCACTAAGATGTTAGTATAGAAATGAGTAAGTAATTAAATTTATATTTAGCATAATAATATATAAATTTATATTTCATTATTAGTGTATTAAATTAACTTAATTAGTGTTCTAATCATTACCCACTTATTTACTAAATAAAATAAAAGGCGATTAGTTAAATATCCTTATAAGAATAGCCTTCATCTAAATTCTATTCTATATGTTTTTATATTAATATTATTTTTAATTTGCAAAAAATAGACAATAAAAAATAAAAACCATTTTAAAACAAGTTATTATAAATATTCTTAAAAGCATTTATTCAGCTATACTTAGATACTAAGTCTATATTGATTTTTAATAAATTACCTGAAAGTTGAAAAAAAACTAATAAAAACATATTATATCTTAAATAAATAATACCAAATAAAATAAGCAAATAAGTCAACAAATAATTTAAATATAAAAATATAGCTAAGTAATAAATAAATGCATTAATCGTTAGTGATAATAAAAAAGTAATTGTTATGCATTACCAATGCATAATTAACAAATGAAAGTAATTGTTCCGTTCACAATATTATGATAATAAATAGCTTATAATGACATAAGCAATTAGTTATAATGAATAGCGATTATAAAGTTAGTATACAGACATTCTTAAGCAGCCAATGTTCAACACTAAAGCTATACAATCAATTATATTGTAAATTTTAATTAATCAACCAACTATATAAATTGAAATAATAGTAAAGTTCACGTTATATTAATATATGTAATGAATGGTTTTTAAACTCAGAAAAGAGGCTTGTATGCGCTTACTTCATACCATGTTACGTGTTGGTTCTCTGCAACGCTCAATTCACTTTTATACTGAAATATTAGGTATGCGTCTATTACGCACAAGTGAAAATCCGCAATATAAATACTCACTTGCCTTCGTCGGTTATGATGATGAAAGTAAAGGGGCTGTGATCGAATTGACCTATAATTGGGGTGTTGAGCATTACGAGATGGGCACCGCCTTTGGTCACATTGCACTAGGGGTTGATAATGTTGCAGATACATGTGATAGCATACGTCGAGCAGGCGGTAAAGTGACGCGTGAAGCTGGGCCAGTCAAAGGCGGCTCAACGATTATTGCATTTGTGGAAGATCCTGATGGCTATAAAATTGAACTGATTGAAAATAAAAATGCCAGTAATGCTTTAGGTAGCTGATCCTGAACGTCATTGATTGAGCAACTATCCATACATTTTCTATACTTAAGCCAATTTAATGCATTTTAACCAAAATTTGGCATAATATCTTTATTCCCAAGTATAAAGTCTTAAACACATGTCTAATAAAAAAAATGATGTTAACACGCTGGCAAAGCGTTTTCGAGGGTATTATCCTGTTGTTATCGATGTAGAAACTGGTGGCTTTAATGCACAGCAAGACGCCCTATTAGAAGTTGCGGCCATGACACTAAAAATGGATCAAGAGGGTTGGTTAGAGATTGATGAAAAACGTCATTTCCATGTTGCGCCTTTTGTGGGTGCAAATATAGAAGCAACTGCACTCGCTTTTACGGGTATTGACCCAACTAATCCTTTGCGTAACGCTGTCGATGAATATACAGCTTTACATGCCATTTTTAAGATGGTTAGAAAAGGGATTAAAAATAACGATTGCAATCGTGCAATTATAGTTGCCCACAATGCCAATTTTGATCATAGTTTTATCATGGCCGCCGCTCAACGAGCCAATCTAAAACGGAATCCGTTCCACCCTTTTGCCACTTTTGATACTGCGACACTGAGTGGGCTGGTTTTTGGCCAAACAATTTTAGCTAAAGCTTGTCATGCCGCCGGGATCCGGTTTGACGGCAAACAGGCACATGGCGCACTTTACGATACCGATAGAACCGCATTATTGTTTTGTGAAATTGTCAATAAATGGAAAAAATTAGGTGGCTGGCCGCTAACATCCGATTAATAATCAAAGGCAGTGGTAACGCATAATTTCACTGCCTTCTTGCTATTTGTTTTTTATAGATATGATTTAATCATTCAGCGTCAGGCTGTTCTGACGTGCGATATTTATCGGCGGTTGCGGTGACTAATTTCTGTAATTCACCCTGCTGATACATTTCAATAAGGATATCACAACCTCCAATGAGCTCACCATCAATCCATAGCTGAGGAAATGTTGGCCAGTTTGCATATTTAGGTAACTCACTGCGAATATCGGGATTTTGCAAAATATCTACATAAGCAAAACGTTCACCACAAGCAGAAAGAGCTTGAACCGCCTGGGCTGAAAAACCACAACTGGGGAATTTAGGTGAACCTTTCATGTATAAAAGAATGGGATTTTCATTTATCTGGCGTTCAATTTTTTCTATCGTCGTCATTGTCACTTCCTTAAAAACTAAATTTATTATTTTGCACTACACAAACTTAACATTGATTAAGAATACCATTTTCTATCAATACTTGATAACCCTTTACTGCTATCTTTATTATGTACCAATCATATTTAATAAAAACTGATTAATATAATTAGTAAGTTATCAATTTAAAAATGATAATTTCAATATGGTTATATTTTGTATTTAACCACTGGTTGCGCAATACAAATAAAAAAGGAGTCTGCAATGTCTTTCCAATTACCGTCATTACCTTATGCTAAAAATGCCTTAGAACCCCATATTTCTCAAGAAACGATAGAATACCATTATGGCAAACACCATAGCACTTATGTTAATAATCTAAATAATTTAATTAAAGGCACTAACTTCGAGGGGAAAACATTAGAAGAAATTATAAAAAACGCGCAAGGAGGGATTTTTAATAATGCAGCCCAAGTTTGGAATCATACCTTTTATTGGCATTGTTTAGCACCTAACGCCGGTGGCGAACCAACGGGTAAAATAGCTGAGGCTATTAATCAACAGTTTGATAGTTTTGAAAATTTAAGCAGCAGTTTACCGACGCGGCAATTAAAAACTTTGGTTCAGGCTGGACGTGGTTAGTCAAACAGGCAAACGGGAAGCTTTCCATCATCAATACCTCAAATGCCGCAACGCCAATTAGCGGTGATGATAAACCATTGCTGACTGTCGATATATGGGAACATGCTTACTATATTGATTATCGTAATGTACGAGCAGAATATTTGACGAATTTTTGGTCACTTGCTAACTGGCCATTTGTTGAACAAAATTTATTGCAATAATTTATTATCTTTGATGTGAAAAAGCGTTAAACAGTTAAACAGCCATAACAGACGCTTAGCTATGGCTGTTATGGCATATTTCCACTAATAACAAGGCCATAATCTTGTTCAAATAACCCCTAAATTACACTCTAGGATACGATGAATAAAACTAAGTGTAATTTGGTATTAATCTGATGGCATTGCAATTTTTAATTTTCCTTTGAATTATTTGGCTATTTTTCAGTTAATTGATGGATCATGATCTTCAATTGGCATCCTAACTGAAGAAATATTTTCAGTGCTGTTTTGATTTAGCCTTTCTGATAATCCAGCCGCTGATGATGGCTGTCGCCCGTTAGGAGCTTCCTCAATGGGAATAAAACTTTCCTCCAAACCAAACACATCGGATCCTACCATTTCGACTTCATCATCCACTGGCGCCCGATCCCTATTTGTTATAAATTCTTCACGTTCTACGGGTCGAGCTTCAGCAGCTCGACGTTCGGCGGCTCTTATATTATCAATGTTTGCTTCATAAAAATCCCTTTGTCTATTTTGCGCCAGCAATCTATCAAAATCTTCAACGTTGAGAGTAGAATTTAAACCATTTTCTTCAGCATGCAACGGTGAAAGTTCATCTTCAGCTACTGGCTGGGTGGCTCGCTCACGCTCTAGTTGATTAATATACTGACTAAGATCCTGAAATTGTTCACGAGAAACGCTTTCTAGTCCAGCTAATTCATCATTAGGCTCACTAAACGATGAAGCGCTATAATTAGCAATATTTCTGCCAGGATCAAGAAAAGTCTCTGGTAATGGTTCTGGATCAAGCTCTACAGTCATATTCAAATTCATATTAGGCACTAGCTGTTCATCCGCTGCTCTAATATTAGTGCATTGCATTGCTACCGTTAGGCGATTTGTACCAGTCGATTGGGCAATACTAAATTCCCCTTCATTATTCATCATAGCCGACTGCCAATGGACATGATTATTACTAATATGTCGAATTTGCTGTGCAAGCTGAGAACCCATTGGGTGGGATGAAGAAATAGTAATATTATCTACTTGACTAATCTGAATTGCGGCTATATTGCTATGCGAGTGATTATCAATTACTTGTCTAAACATAAATATCCTCCTTGAACCGTTTATAATTATTTATCAATACACAATTTAATAGAATTAAATATCAAATATTCAATTTTATTTAAGGTTAAATAACATTATTCCCTATCGAGTATATAAATAAACAGTTAGTTTTGCTGAATATTTTCAGTCAAATTTTATCATTTCAGATAAAATTTATCGGCGCTATTATTTTCTAGCAAATATCCTGGCAATTGGCTTATGTTTATATAGTTTTTCCGTTGATGGCATGAATAACGCTAACTACAATATCATTATACGTTATATATTATTCAATGATGCATCTGATAAATAAGCGGCCAGTTGCAATAATAACGCATGATATTTATACTTGTGCCACTTGCTTTATCTTTATTAAATACCAGTGGATTTTTAGCTATTTGTTACGGCGTATAACCTATATCAAAACAAAAAACTGATATAAACACCGCAATTAATTCATAAAATACTGCTATAAAACCTGTAGATTAATTGTCATGAAAAAAACCAAAATTGTTTGTACTATCGGCCCCAAAACTGAATCTGAAGAAAAACTGTCACAATTGCTTAATGCTGGCATGAATGTTATGCGACTAAATTTCTCACATGGTGATCATGAGGAACATGGTCAACGCATTAAAAATCTTCGTGCCGTCTGTAGCCAAAAAAACCATCAGGCCGCCATATTATTAGATACGAAAGGGCCAGAGATCCGCACAATGCGGCTTGAAAATGGCAAGGATGTATCGCTAACCGCTGGACAAAATTTTACCTTTACTACCGACACTACAGTGATAGGTAATCAAGAGCGTGTCGCTGTAACCTACGCAGGTTTACCTAGTGATCTTAAGCCAGGTAATATCATCCTAGTTGATGATGGCTTAATTGGTATGAAAGTTTTATCCGTTACCGCTAGTGATGTAATTTGTAAAGTACTTAATAATGGCGATTTAGGTGAAAATAAAGGCGTTAATTTACCTGGCGTATCGATTGGTTTACCCGCACTAGCGGAAAAAGATAAACAAGATCTTATTTTTGGTTGCCAGCAAGGTGTTGATTTTGTTGCTGCTTCCTTTATCCGTAAACGCGCTGATGTAGAAGAAATCCGCGCCCACCTCGCCCAGCATGGTGGTAAAAATATCCAAATCATTTCTAAAATTGAGAACCAAGAAGGATTAAACAATTTCGATGAAATTTTAGAAGCCTCTGATGGGATCATGGTGGCTCGCGGTGATCTAGGCGTCGAGATCCCAGTTGAAGAAGTTATCTTTGCCCAAAAAATGATGATCGAAAAATGCGTTGCAGCCCGTAAAATCGTCATTACTGCCACCCAAATGTTAGATTCGATGATCAAAAACCCTCGCCCTACTCGTGCCGAAGCCGGTGATGTGGCCAATGCTATCTTGGACGGTACAGATGCAGTTATGCTATCTGGCGAAAGCGCGAAAGGAAAATATCCGATCGAAGCAGTAAAAATTATGGCCACTATTTGCGATCGTACCGATCGAGTTATGCCAAGCCGCATTGATGATAGCAAAATAAACCAAAAATTACGCATTACTGAAGCGGTTTGCCGCGGTGCGGTTGAAATGGCGGAAAAGTTAAACTCGCAATTGATTATCGTGGCAACCTATGGCGGTAAATCAGCAAAATCAGTACGCAAATATTTTCCAACAGCCCCGATCCTTGCTTTAACAACCAATGAAGAGACTGCCCGTCAATTATTATTAGTCAAAGGCGTTATTCCGCAATTAGTTAAAGAAATTGCCTCTACAGATGATTTCTATCGTATTGGTAAACAAGTTGCTTTAACAAATAATATGGCTGAAAAAGGTGATGTTGTAGTTATGGTTTCAGGTGCATTAGTGCCAAGTGGTACGACAAATACTTCATCTGTACATATCTTATAATTCTGTTAACAAAATAAATTCCTCTGAATAAAATAGCGGGGAATTTATTTTTTCTTTTTTTAATAAAGTAATATTAGATGGCAAATATCTAATATTGGTAATTTATAATCAAAATGCCCATTAGGCACTTTTACCACTAAGTATTTATTTAAAATCCAGTCTATTAGTGCAAAACAAATATTTCCAGTTAAAAAGATCATAATCGACATGTTATTTAAAAAATAACTGTTATCGTGTTAATTTTATTTTATATCGAGTGGTAAAAAATAATTGCCAAAATAACGTAATGAGATAATTAAAAATTGCCTACCAGGCAAGTAAAATGAACAAAAAATAAACAAATTTATTCTGTTTTCTTAATTTTATTAAACAACTTGTCAGATTTTAAGTAGAAAATATTCTAATTAAGTACTAGCATAAGAATAAGTAAGTATTCTGCCTGAATTTGAAAAAGATCTAATAATTCAAAGTTAGAGACAGAAATTTATTCTCTGTTTTGCCAGGAATGTGTAATACTTACCTTGCTACTTGGAGATTAACTAAATCTAGAGGGTAATATAATGAATCGTACTAAAGTTGTACTGGGCTCTATCGTTCTGGCTTCTGCTTTGTTAGCAGGCTGTTCAAACAGTAGCCAAATTAACAAACTGTCCTCAGATGTTCAAACGTTAAACGGTAAAGTCGATCAACTATCAAATGACGTTCAGTCATTACGTACTGATGTTCAGACTGCTAAAGATGAAGCTGCTCGTGCTAATCAACGTTTGGATAATCAAGTTCGTAGATATAAAAAGTAATCCAATTGCATTTAATGGATCACTCGATATATTAATAAGGCACCCAACGGGTGCCTTATTATTTATTACACACAACTAATTTTTAATAATACTATTATCTGATTATTAATAAATTCACTATTTTTTATAAAAATAGCAAATCTACCCTATGTATTGCCATGCCTAATATAAATTTATGTCTTATTTACCTTTACCGGCATTCCTGAGCGACGTGCCACGGCTTGAGCAACTAATCTCTGATCAATACCAGGTTGTTGTAAAAATGCCTTAAACTCATTGCTATATATTAATGGCATCGTTTGCGGATCATCAGACTCCTTTTTAGATAATGGTTGATGAACTTCGATGTAATAGCTTCCATCAGGCTCTTTAGAGTACTTAATGGGTTCATTAATTACCTGTACACGCGTTCCTACCGGTATAGAGTTAAATAATGCTTCTATGTCCTCAGGTCTTAAACGAATACAACCCGAACTGACCCGTAACCCAATACCAAAATTAGCATTAGTACCATGGATCAAATATTGCCCCTTACCATAAGACAGTCGCAAGGCATAAAGTCCCATCGGATTATCAGGTCCGGCTGGAAATACCGCCGGCAAAATAACGCCATCGGCAGCATAACGCTTGCGAATATTCGCTGTCGGTGTCCAAGTTGGATTTTTAATTAATTGACTAACAGTTGTCACCATTTTAGGCGTATTGGCACCCAATTGGCCAATACCAATCGGATAAACAATAACTTTATTGCTTCCTTTAGGAAAATAATACAGTCTTAATTCGGCTAAATTAACAATGATCCCATCACGCTTCGTTGCCGGTAATAACATTTGCGATGGAATAATCAACGTCATACCGGCTTTAGGTAAGTATGGGTCGGTACCTGGATTAGCTTCCAACATACCAAGCAAACCTATCTGAAATTCACTTGCAATAGCTTCCAGAGGACGCCCATCATTAGGCACCACATAATGCCTATTTTCCCCAATTAAGCGTGCTGTAGTGGATGGCAAGGAGTATTCAGCAGCACTGACATTGACAGTCAGTCCGCTTAAAAACAACAAGCCGATAAAAAATAGAATTCTCTTCATACTTTTTCCTCCTAAGGAACGTACAAAGTTTATCGGATGAATAAGCGTCACTTTAATAATATCAGTAGTTAACTAAATGTTTAAGTGCTTGATTGGATAATTTTTTCGGCTCGCTGGTGGATTGTTCGGATCATCGCATGCAATCCCTGGCTTCTTGATGGGGTTAAATGCTGCTCCAATGATAACTTTTGGAAGAATGTTTTACTATCTGTCGTCAAAATTTGTTGCCCGGTTTTATTTTGAAAAATAATTATTACTAATGCAATCAATCCCTTAACAATAGCTGCATCGCTGTCGCCGGAGAACTGGATCCGGCCGTCACTATCCGGCTGCATAACAATCCAAACCTGGCTTTGACAACCTGAAACCTGGTTTTTTGCTTGTTTTTGTTGAGCACTTAGGGGTAATAATTTTTCCCCTAATTCAATTAAATAAAGATATCGCTCTTCCCAGTTTTGGCAACGTGAAAAATTACGCAACAATTTATTCTCATCAGGCAAGGCTGCCATCATTTTACCCTTATATGTACTTTAAAATAGATTAACCCAGTAATTTTTCAATATGTTGTAGTTTTTCAACCAAAATATCAATTTCTTCTTTAGTAGTATAAACCGCTAGCGAAGCACGACACATGGCTGGTACTTGATAAAAATCCATCAATGGCAACGCACAATGGTGACCTGTTCGGATGGCAATAGCATAATTATCTAAAAAACTGCCGACATCATAAGCATGATGATCGCCTAAATTAAAGGCAATAACCCCTTGACGCTCATCTGAGCCGTAAAGACGCAAAGAGTTTACCATACTTAAACGATGGTTAGCATACTGCATTAGTGCGGTTTCATGGGCAGATATTTGTTCATAACCAATATTATTAACATAACGTAATGCCTCACCTAAGCCAATAATGCCTACAATATTTGGCGTGCCTGCTTCAAATCGCCAAGGTGCCTTTTCATAGGTAATATGGATATTTGAGGGCTCAGCTAACGTCATACTAACTTTATCAATCATAGCTCCACCACCTTGCCATGGTGGTAAAGCATTTAATAATGCTTTTCTGCCATACAGAACACCAATACCGGTAGGTCCATACAGTTTATGACCGGAAAAAACATAAAAATCACAATCTAAATCTTGCACATCAATCATTTGATGCATAATACTTTGGGCGCCATCAAGCAAAATATGCAATTGCGCTGCCTTTTTTGCTGCGCATTGGCGAGCAAAGGCAATAATCGTTTTTGCTGGATTAACGGTACCCAAAACATTGGACATATGGGTAAAAGAGAGTAATCGAGTCCGGCTATCGATTAGCTTATCTAATTGTTCAAAAATTAATTTTCCATTATTATCAATAGGTAATATACGAATATCAAAACCAATTTGGCCGGCAAGCAGATGCCAAGGAACAATGTTAGCGTGATGTTCCATTTGGCTAATAATAATATTATCGCCTGGTTGGATAAAACCACGTCCATAACTATTAGCAATTAAATTTATGCCTTCCGTTGTTCCCTTAACAAAAACAATTTCTTCTGCATTAGCAGCATGAATAAAATCAGCGGCTTGTTGGCGAACATTTTCTACCATCGCCGTTGCATCACTGCTTAAGCTATGGATCCCTCTGTGTACAGCTGCATAGTGATAACAAAGAAACTGTTTTTCCTTTTCAATCACTTGTATCGGTTTTTGCGCGCTGGCAGCACTATCCAAATAAACTAACTGTTGATCCTTAATTTTTTCTGCCAGCATAGGAAAATCTTTGCGAATGGATGCCACTGAAAATGTCATATTAAATCCCTACCAAGCGCTGCTGAATAATATCCATTACCTTATTACTTACACCTTCATCATCAATAGCTTCGATGACTTCAGCCGCAAAGGCAATCATGATCATATGTTTTGCATCATTGAGAGGAATACCCCGTGAACGTAAATAAAATAGTTGCTCATCATCGATACGGCCTACTGTAGCACCATGACTACACTTGACATCATCAGCATAAATTTCTAACTGTGGTTTGGTATCAATTTCTGCATATTCACCTAATAACAAATTGTTATTTGTCATTTGACCATCGGTTTTAAGTGCTGCTGGTGCAACTTTGATCATGCCATTAAAAACAGCTTTGCTTTCATCTAGCGCGATCGTTTTATGTAACTGACGACTTTCACAATGGGGCTGATTATGTTCAAGATAAGTTCTGGTATCGACAATTTCACTGTTTTGTGGCAACAATAAACTATTAAGCTCTAATCTACTACCTGCTCCATTTAACTTCACGCTGGTATGGTGGCGAAGTAATGCTGAGCCGATAAAAATACCACTACTTTTTATTTGACTATCACGGCCTGATAAGATGTCATTATGGGCAAAATGGTTACTTTGGTTGTTTTCAACACTAAGCTTGATATGACTGAAATGACTATTATCACCAATATTAGCGGTTAATCGGCTACCTGTCAGATGCGGTTTATTATCAATAGAAACAAAATGTTCGATAACTTGCGATTTGCAATTAGCACCAATTTCTAAATGATAGCGATAGTGACTGGTATTAACATAATCGCCACGGCCTGAACCCGAGGTAATGTTTAAGATATAAAGGGGTTTTTCTACCTGTTGATTAGCAGCTAGTTTAATCAATAAGGGTTGAGCGGCTAGACTTTCAGTTAAGTAGAGAAATATTTCATCGTTGACGATAGGCGCCGGAGGCTGTGCTAGCTTATCCATCATTTGAATTAGATAAGGACCAAAGTTATCGCTACTTAGCGTAGGAATAAGACATCCATTAAACAAAACAATTTGCCAGCCATCAATGGCGATAGCCAACTGTTTTAATTGCTTAGCAGTAATGGTGTCAACGCTATCACTATTTAATTGGTATTGCGCGTTAAGTACTTTTGCCAACGGTGTATAATGCCACTCTTCATGGCGAAATGGCGGAAAACCGATTTTTTCTACCTGCTGCCAATAACTCTGAGCTTGTTTTTCATTGGCTCTTTTACTGGCATAAAAAAGAGCCGCAAAACCTTTTAGCGCCAGTTGATTTAACATAGTGACTTGACGCTGTTTTTCTGCTCTTTCACTGTTGGTCAATAAGCCAGCCATAGCCTTCTACCTCCAGTTTTTTGGCTAATGAGAAATCACCTGATTGAATAATTTTACCTTGATGGAGGACATGAACAAAATCAGGCTGCACATAATCCAAAATACGCTGATAGTGAGTAACGATAATAAAAGCCCTTTTAGCAGTACGTAGCGAGTTGACGCCATTAGCCACTACTTTCAAGGCATCAATATCAAGACCCGAATCCGTTTCATCTAAAATACATAATTCAGGCTCTAACGCCGCCATCTGTAAAATATCATTGCGTTTTTTTTCACCACCAGAAAAACCGACATTAACCGAGCGAGTAAGTAAATCTTTCGGCATATCAAGCAGTTCAATTTTATCTTCAATAAAATCCTGAAAATCAAATCTATCTAGGGGTGGCTGCTGACGATATTCTCTGACTGCATTAACGGAAGTTTGTAAGAAAAATTGATTACTTACGCCAGGGATCTCCACTGGATACTGAAAGGCTAAAAATATACCTTCTCCTGCACGTTCTTCCGGCGATAACTCCAGCAAATTTTTATTTTTGAATAGAATTTCACCCTGCTCTATTTGATATTCTTCACGTCCAGCCAGAGTTGCTGATAATGTACTCTTACCTGATCCATTAGGCCCCATGATGGCATGTACTTCACCCGCTTTTACTTCTAGATTTAATCCGTTAAGAATTTGATTACCTTCAATACTGACATTTAAATTTTTAACACTTAACATTTCATTGGCCTTTGAATAACTTAGTATTCTTTTAATAGGAACCATCAACCCACTCTATGTTCCAAGCTAATTGCTAACAATTTTTGCGCTTCTACGGCAAACTCTAACGGTAATTCAGAAAAGACATCTTTACAGAAGCCATTTACAATCATGGAAATGGCATCATCCTCACTAATACCACGTTGCAAACAATAAAAGAGTTGATCTTCACCAATACGGGATGTCGTGGCCTCATGCTCTAACTGTGCGCTACTATTTTTTACTTCGATATAAGGAAAGGTATGTGCGCCACATTCGGTACCAATTAACATAGAATCACATTGGGTATAATTTCTGGCGTTCTCTGCGGTCGGTAAAATCTTGACTAAACCACGGTAGCTATTTTGACTGCGGCCAGCTGAAATCCCTTTGGAAATGATAGTGGAATGCGTATTCTTACCAATATGGATCATTTTTGTGCCGGTATCAGCCTGTTGATTACCATTAGTTAAAGCAACTGAAAAAAATTCCCCCACTGAATTATCCCCTTGCAGAATAACACTGGGATATTTCCAAGTAATCGCTGAACCTGTTTCAGACTGCGTCCAGGACATTTTGGCATTTTCACCTTCACATAAAGCGCGTTTGGTGACAAAGTTTAAAATTCCACCGCTTTCATTCTGACCACCTGAAAACCAGTTTTGTACCGTAGAATATTTTACTTCAGCATCCTTATGAATGATAACTTCAACTACAGCCGCATGTAATTGATAACTATCTCGCACTGGAGCAGAGCATCCCTCAATATAACTAACGTAGCTGCCTTCATCAGCAATCAAGATAGTGCGTTCAAACTGACCTGTCTTAGCCGCATTTATACGAAAATAGGTAGATAATTCCATCGGGCAACGAACACCTTTTGGCACATAAACAAACGTGCCATCAGAAGCAACAGCAGAATTCAATGCAGCAAAAAAATTATCCCGATTAGAAACAACCGTACCAATATATTTTTTTACTAATTCAGGATATTGTTGGATCGCTTCACCGAAAGAGCAAAAAATAATCCCCAGTTTTGCTAATTCACTACGATAGGTTGTCGAAACTGAAACCGAGTCAAAAATAGCATCTACCGCAACCGATTTACCCTCACGTACTGGCACGCCAAGTTTATTAAATGCTTCTTCAACTTCTGCAGTTAGATAATTATTGCTATGCTCATTACCCTCGTCTGCTGATGAATCAGCATCAGTGTGGCAATTGTCATCGCAACTATTGCAGGAGGGTGCGGCATAATAACTATATTCCTGATAATTTAAATCAGGATAATAGCCTTTAAGCCAGTGCGGCTCTTCCATACCCAACCAATGTTGATAAGCTTCTAAACGAAACTGTAACATCCACTCAGGCTCATTACGTTTGGCTGAAATGGCTTTGATAACCTCTTCATTGAGGCCTTTAGCTAATTCATCCGTTGCAACCTGAGTGAAAAAACCCTCTTTATAACGATGCTCTGCTAACCATTGTTGAACATCGTCACCAATTTCTACATTACGCTGTGACATAATTTAATTCACTTAAATACCAAAGCTTTCACCACAACCACACGCGTGTTGAGCTTTAGGATTATTAAATTTAAATACTTGATTAAGTCCCTCACGAACATAATCAACCTCAGTGCCATCAATAAATGGCATTGCTTTTAGAGGCACAAAAAGTTTGGCGCCATTATTTTCAAACAGCAAATATTCTTTGGTTGGATTATCTATCAATGCAATGACATAACTAAATCCTGCACAGCCTGATTGCTTGATATTAATAGATAATCCCTGACTCGCAGGATTTTCTTTCATTAATTTACGAATTTGAGCAGCTGCTTTATCGGTCATGGTAAGGCCCTGCCAAGTTGTTTCATGTAAAGAAAAAGTATCAACATGCTCTGCCATTATTGACCTCACTAAACTAATATTTTCACTATATTACACTATGAGTGTAACTAGACTTTTTTTGCTTAATACTATATATGGTAATGATAACATTTCTCACTTCAACCATTTATTTTAAGAGGATATTTTTATTAGGGTATTTTTCCAGCAAAAAGTGGCATTTATTTTACTATTATTTGACAATTTTTAATTTATCAATAAATTTAACTTACTGATATATATTTTAAAATTAAATTAACAAGTAAATTTATATATATTCCAGTTGAAAAACAACCTGTTGTTAAACAAATTACTTTTGTTCTTAATCACAGGCAATTAAATTATTGCGGTTGTTAAACGGCATATACAGCTTAGTTTTAATTGTTCATCAAAGATTTTTATCGACCAGACCTGTTGCCGACGCCCAAGATGGATCGCACTACATACGCCACGCACTTTTCCTGAAGATACTGTTCTGATGTGGCTAGCGTTTATTTCAGTACCGACCACTTTTTGCTCTCCTTGAGTACAGAGATATCCAGCTATCGAACCTAAGGACTCAGCCAGTACTACCGAAGCACCACCATGTAATAATCCAAACGGTTGCATAGTACGCTGATCAACCGGCATTGTTGCTTCAATGCTATCATCATTGATACTTAACATAACAATTCCTAAATGGGATAACATGCTGTTATTATTCCAACTATTAATTTCTTCAAGGCTATAAAAACGTTGCCAAATCATTTAATGATCTCCAATAATGCTTGTAATGGATGTTTTATGGTTTCATTTTCATTCGTTTTACCTGGCTACGGCAGGAATAACCGGTCGCTAAACAACGTTTTTTGGGTAATTTTTGTAATCGATTTCCCCAAGATAAGGCATAAATTCCCTTTGAATTTGTCAAATGTTTAACTTCATGACCATAGGTTCCTGCCATGCCACAACAGCCAACATTTACATTGATAAGTTGACAGCCAAACTGAGCAAAAATTTTAATCCATTGCTGAACACTATCAGCGAGCAATGATATTTCGGTACAGTGACCCAATAAATACCATTTTTCAGTTGTTAACTTCGATACTACTTTTGATGCTAACGCTGTTATTAGCCACTCATTGACTAGTTTAACCTCGAAATCCCCACGTTTATTACCGAGGATCTGGCTATATTCATCGCGATAACAGAGCACTAAAGCTGGATCAATACCGACCATAGGAATTGATAATTTAGCTAAGCGATTAAGAAAATCCGCTGTCTTTTGTGCTGTTTTGGCAAAACGACTTAAATATCCCTTGATATGTAATGCTTTTCCATTAGTAGAAAATGGCAATAATATTGGTCGATAACCTAGTCTTTCAATTAAATAGATAAAATCAGCAACAACCTTAGCATCATAATAGCTGGTAAATGGATCTTGGACGATAAAAACAAATTGGCTACGCGCCTTTTGTGGTAAACTTTCTAATTGTTGCAATGACAGGGATAAGGCTGCATGCTTAACCAATTGTTGTTGTAAGCTGGGCGTAGAAAGCTGGGGAAGATCTGTTAATCCAATTACCTTGTGACTCAGAATTTGTATCCACCTTTGCTGCAATATAAAATTAAACCAGCGTGGTCGCTTTGCCATTAATGGTAAAGTTAATTCAATATTAGCTACAATATTGTCACTGATTGGTCGCAAATAACGGCTATAATAGAGCGCTAAAAATTTTGCCCTAAAAGTGGGAACATCAATTTTAACTGGGCATTGAGTTGAACACGCTTTACAAGCTAAGCAACCCGCCATCGCCTCTTTTACTTCATGGGAAAAATCATATTGTCCACACTTAGCACGCAAAGTGTGGTATAGGCGTGTTATTTTTTGTGGCCAAGGCAGTTTATAATTATTCATATCCTCACTAAATAACTTTAGATTTACTCCTTGTTTAACCTGTAGTCTTAACCACTCTCGCATTAAAGTTGCCCTTCCTTTAGGTGAATGAATGCGTTGTTGTGATATTTTCATCGAAGGGCACATTGGACTATTAACGTCAAAATTAAAACATAAACCATTGCCATTACAAGCCATAACAGATTCAAAAGTTTGCCTTATATTAATTGGGATAATGCGATCATAAGTTCCTCTTTTCACGGCATCGATCGGCTTTAAAGGAAGAGCTACATTAAGCGATGAACATATTTTGCCTGGATTTAATTGATTCAATGGATCAAATGCGGTTTTAATTTGACAGAGTATTTGATAAAGCTGGTCGCCAAAAAATTGGGCGCCGTAACTGGAGCGAAAACCTTTACCGTGTTCGCCCCATAATAAGCCGCCATATTTAAGCGTAAGTTGAGCAATTTGATCTGAAATTTGCTTCATTAATACTTCTTGCTGAGGATCACACATATCCATTACCGGGCGAACATGCAGTACGCCTGCATCAACATGACCAAACATGCCATAAGCTAAATTATTGTGATCAAGCAATGCACGAAATTCTGTAATATAATCGGCTAAATGCTCCGGTGGCACGCACGTATCTTCTACGAAGGGTATTGGTTTTGCTAATCCTTTAGTATTAGCCAACAGACCAACCGCTTTTTTTCTCATCGTATAGATACGTTCAATATCTGCTAATTGATGACATATTTGATAACCAAGGATGCCAGAATTACCTGCTAGAATTAGCTTATCCAATTGTGTGCACAAGTTGGTTAAATGCTGATTAATTTTTTCTTCGTTATCCCCACTAAATTCAACGATATTTAATGCAGATAATTTTTTTGCATCGTCATCGTTAACTAATTTACTCACTGAATGCCAGATAATATCTTGACGCGCTAAAGAGAGAATTTTAGCATCCACCGTCTCTACTGATAATGCTTTGGCTGCCAGCATAAACGGTGCATTACGTAATGCTGAATCAAATGAGTCATACTTTATATTAACTAATCGTCTTACTTTAGGTAATGGGGTAATATTTAGCTTGGCTTCAGTAATGAAAGCCAGCGTTCCTTCAGAGCCGGTTAAGATTCGGGTTAAATCAAATTGAGTCATATTATCGTCAAACACATGGCGCAAATCATAACCGGTTAAAAAACGATTTAAGCGCGGAAATTTAGCTAGAATTAGCTGTCGCTGCTGACGACAATGTTGATAAACAGTGCGATATATGCGGCCAATAGTAGATTGCTGCTGTGAAATACGCTCCGCCGACTCGACTGGCATTGGACCGGTTTCTAATACCTCGCCACTAAGTAACACCGCTTTAACACTCAGTACATGATCCGATGTTTTACCATAAACTAATGAACCTTGACCTGATGCATCAGTATTGATCATGCCACCCAAAGTAGCTCGGTTACTGGTTGATAATTCAGGTGAAAAAAATAACCGTAAGGTGCCAAAAATTGATTAAGCTGATCTTTTATCACGCCCGCTTCAACCCTAACCCATTTTTGGGCAATATCAATTTGCAAAATTTTTTGCATATAGCGCGACATATCAACCACAATACCCTCAGTCAAAGCCTGGCCATTGGTGCCAGTTCCTCCTCCTCGAGGGGTAAAGCTTAATGACTGAAATTGTTTATCACTGGCGAGTTTTGCCAATAGTTGAACATCGCTAGTCGAACGTGGATAGACAACCGCTTGAGGAAGGAGCTGATAGATACTATTATCTGTTGCCATAGATAAACGTTCAGCATAACTGGTCGTTAAATCACCGCTAAAACCTTTTTCTTTTAATATAGTTACATACTTGTTTACCTGTTGACTGATTTGATGAGCGCGTCCTATACGTGGGATCATAATAGTAGTAACTCTTTTTAATTAGTGTTCACTTTGCATTTTATGTACTATCTTTGATTGAGAGTACATACCAGATAAAATTTAGCAATTAACATTTTGTAAACAATACAGTTTTCATTATCACCCTGCTTTTATTAGTTACAAAAACATGATTAATCATGTAATAGATAAACGATAATATCTACCCGTCATTTTTTATAATCAGGCTAATATATGGAAAAAACGCAATCCCCTAATGATTTACCCAAATTTATTTTTAGTATAATTGCTATTTTATTAATGATAACAGCATGTTTTTGGGTATTAAAACCGTTCATACTTGGTTTTCTCTGGGCAGGCATGGTGGTTATTGCAACCTGGCCATTATTTAAAAAAATTGAAAGCAAACTATGGCATAAAAAATGGCTAGCCAGTATAGCCATGACACTAATAGTAATCTTATTGTTCGTTATTCCTTTTGCAATATTAATTGGCAGCATTATACAAAATAGTGCTCCACTAATTGAATGGGCCAAGTCGCCAACTGAAATAAGATTACCTGAATTATTGTGGTTAAAAAATCTCCCCTTGATTGGTAATAAACTCTTTTATGGTTGGCATACCTTAGTCGCTAATGGCGGTAATACATTAATTGCTAAACTACAACCGTATGTTGGAGAAGCAACCAGTTGGTTCTTAGCCCAAGCCATTAATGCCGGGCGCTTTATGTTCCATCTTATCGTAATGTTACTATTTAGTGCATTACTCTATCTAAAAGGGGAAAGTGTGATATTAAATATCCGACATTTTGCTATTCGCCTGGCAGGTACACGAGGTGATACCGCTATTGTGCTTGCAGGTCAATCAATTCGTGCCGTTGCGTTAGGTGTCGTTGTAACCGCATTAATCCAGGCGATTACCAGTGGTATTGGTTTAGCTTTAGCAGATATTCCTTACGCCGCAATATTAACAATTCTTATCTTTGTATGTTGTGTTGCCCAACTTGGTCCTTTATTGATTATGGTACCCTCCATAATATGGTTATTCTGGTCAGGCGACACCAGCTGGGCCATTATTATGATTGTATGGAGCATAATTGTCGCAACAATGGATGGTGTACTACGTCCAATCTTAATAAAGATGGGGGCAAATTTATCAATGATCCTGATCTTAATTGGCGTTATTGGTGGAATTTTATCATTCGGTGTGATTGGTCTTTTTATTGGCCCGGTAGTTTTAGCTGTCTCACATAATTTACTAACCGCCTGGATAAATGAGGTCGCGAGACCAACTAAATTATTAAACAATTTAAACAAATCTAATTTATATAAGAAAGATCCTTAAATAAAAAAGATTGACTTAATTAATATACTTGTTAATCATTATAGTTAAATTATTTAAAAATTGCTCCGCTAAAAATTTGCCAAAATATCGATAAATAGAGCGTAATTAAATTCGATTAATTTTAACATTAGTATGATTAAATAATAATCTTATATAATTATACTTGAAAGTAAAATTTTTATTGAGATAATTCTTAGTGATTAAACCTTAGAGTTATCTTAATCTAATGCTTATAGATTAACCTCTTTATGAATTATTGGTTTCAATTATTTTTAGCGTCATTATGCAATATAAAAATGATAAAACCTATCGAATATTGCTGTGTGTAGTCTTTGCCTGTCAGCCCATGATAGGCTTTTTTTTTCTATAGCAGTCAATAATATCCATTTTAATTAATTGATTTATAATGATATTATTCGGTTGCGTTTATCAAGTCTTAAGAGCGACTTTTATAAGTAAGATACTTATCGATAAATATTCATATTTTTAATTAAGCCTGACAAATATTGATTATTAATAAAACATACATAAACTTTACTTGTTATTCATTTCCCATTTATTGACTAGCCAATACCATATATTATTATTTGATTTCTATTATATAACAGCGAATAAAACTTATTCTATCTCATAATCTGGTCTGTCATCAGACCAGTCATAATTAAACATATAATTTACAAAATTAAACTATGTTTTATTCTTTAACGTCACTGGATATAAATAAAATAGTAAAAATAACCTAAAGTTAACAATAAATAAGTGAATAAAAAATCATGAAAATCAAATAAGAGTTTTGAGCGATAGCTACTGACTATAATATAAGCAAATATAAAATGTTATTCAAAAAATAACATTTTATTATATAATTGAATTTAGATTAAAAAACATATTTATTATCTATTATACCGTTCAATATATGAATAAAAAGCTATAAAAAACTAATAAAAATAACTGATTATTCTAATATCCTCTAAAACGATAATTACACTTTATAAAAATTATTTATATTTTTTCAACTATCCTTTATGAGAATAATTCTATTTGATTGTTTTTAAAAAAATTTTTGTAATTAATTATCATTATTTCACTTTATTACTGTTTATCTGAAGAGGAAAAAACTTGATTAACAACAAGACAATAATGATAATAATTATCATTACCATTATTTGGTTATACCTCTTCGATATGAACACACTCAGCCAAAGTAATCTATTTATTATGAATAAAATCAGCCAAAGTAATCTGCTTAATTCAGATGTTAAGCAAATATCAACTCCGGTAATTAATACCATTAATAGCCAACATTTATTAAATCAAAAAGGAATTGCGAATATCTACCATCAAGGCGAAATTTATCAATTACGCCAGACTAGAACAGGTAAATTGATATTAACTAAATAGAATTTATTTAACGCCAAGCCACCTAATGACTATCAGGCAGCCAACGTTTAGATCTACTATAATTATAGGAACGGATACTATGGATCTCAAGCAAAAAACTGCCTTAAAATCAATTAATTATATTAAGCATTCACTATATGGTGTACCTTGTATCATTGGACTGATCATTTCGCAACAATACTGGTCAAAATCAGACGACAAAACCATTATCATATATGCGGATAAAGCTATGCAAAATATCTCTACTACCGCTAAAACATATACTGTCATTGATACTAATCAGCCAAAATATCAATATGCAACTGATGCATTAGTTTTATTAAAAAAAACACCAGGAATAAGTCTTTCAGGCATTGGTAGTACAAATGGGCAAACTTTAAATATGCGGGGCTATGAAAGAGCTGGGGTTCTCATCACCATTGATGGTATTCGGCAAGATATTGATGCCGGCACAATCACGGGCACATTTCTTGACCCAATGTTGGTAAAAAAAATCATTACCATACATGGTAGCAATAGTTTACAGCATGGTAGTGGGGCATTGGGTGGGACGATTGCCTTAAAAACGGTTAATGCACAAGATTTGCTGGCACCAGAACAATCTCATGGTGCTATTTTGACATTAAGCCGTAGCCATAACGATCAGGGATATCAATATGGTAGTTTACTTTTTGGTAAAACTCACCAAGTTGATGAATTAATAGCATTTAGTAGACGAGCTAAAGGCTCCTTTCATTTAAGTGATGGCTCAGTTCCCTATAATAAGGAGGATATTTACAGTTTACTTGGTAAAGCAAACTGGATGATTACGCCGTCATATACAATTTCAGCTCAATTACGTTATTATAAAAATGATGGAATACAGCTTAAAAACCCAGAAATTGTCGAACCCAGCAAGTACAAAAATAGCCATTACGATCGTAATACTAGCCAACATGATATTCAATTAACACAGAAAATTTATCCACTTCAAGCAGAAAATTGGCTTATAGATTGGGATCTTTACTACAGTAAGGTGATAATCGAACAAAAACCCATTAGTGAGTGTGATGAGGAAAAACGCTCGCTAATTAGCAAAGGGAGCAAGATAACTAACTATTTTATCTGGGATCATGATCAGTTAGCGGCTCACCATTTCAACATTGGTAGCGAATTTAATCAACAACAGCAAGAGGCTAATGAACAAGCGGATTTCTTTCCACCAGCAACATTACGTAATATTGCAGTCTGGTTAGAGGACGAAATCCGATTAAACACCTTGCCTATCACATTTTCTATTGGCACCCGTTACTCTAACTATAGAAATGATAGTGATAAATACGGTAGCAATCAGAATTCTCAATGGACATCGCGTGGCGCAGTTAGCTTTACTCTAACAAACTGGCTGGAACTTTTCAGCTCTTATGCTGAAGGCTACAGAACACCTAGCTTAAATGAAATTTATAATGATTCCAAACACTTCGCGCGGGATTATTTCAAACCAAACCCGAATTTGCAACCTGAACGCAATCAGACAAATGAATATGGAATAAGCTTACAGTTTGATAATAAGTTACTAACTAATGACCGCTTACAATGGCGAACAGCCCTTTTTGATACTAAAGCAACTAACTACATCAAGACTGAAGTCTATGGCCCTATTCCACCGTTAGGGAAAACAATAAGCATTAATACACCCTCTGTGGTCATTCATGGTATCGACAGTAGTCTTAACTATACCACGCCTTGGTTTAATGCTGTGCTAGCTTACAATCACACTCATGCTAAAGACACCATAACAGGCATGAGCATTTCATCAATTCGACCAGAAAGTTTAACCGCTTCATTGGATGTACCGCTGGCTAATAGCGGTTTTTTCTTAGGTTGGGTTGGCCAATTTGCCGCCAAAACCAATCGTTCTGGCGATCGCAAAACCGGTAAAGATAAATATTCGCAACCTATTATGCAACAAGCGGGGTATGGTGTTAATGATTTTTATATCCGTTATCAAGGTGATGGTAAGTTATCAGGCATAGATACCACCCTATCATTAACCAATGCATTTAATAAGTCATATAGCTCATCATTAGGTGTTCCACAAGAAAGCAGGAATATACATTTTAAAATAAATTATCGCTGGTAATTATTTTTAATATGCCTACTACTAAGTCATGAGTAATTGATTACTTATTTTACTCATGACAATTAATTTTTATGGCACTCTCTCGCTTTATCCGTTCAAAATCTTGTCATAAATAGGTTATTTAGTGCAAAAAATAAACAAAACAGCAAAAATCAGACAATCTACAGCAACAAGAGGTTTATAGAGCCAAAGATTTCTATTTAAGCTATTAGTGCTAGCAAACAGGATTTTAGGTTAACAGACGAGTGAGAGGTAATAATTTATGCCGATGTTTAGCATCAGGCATAGCAGGTTAATGATAGCAATAAAAATATATGGATCTACACAATATACATAATAAGGAAATGAAAGTATGAACGATTCACTTTATAACCGCTACCAGCAAGTAAAACAGCAAAGTAACCTACAATCGATTGCAGAAGTGGCTAACCATTTAAATGTGACAGAAGCAGAATTAATCTACGCGTGTGCTAATGCTGATGATGCTAAACGGTTAAATGTAGATACAGCACTATTATTACCTGAACTGGCCAATTTAGGCGAAATAAAAGCAATTACAGCTAATAAATATGCTACTCACATACATATTGGTGAGTTTAAAAACGTTCGTTTAACCCAGCATACGGGTATTGTACTCAATCCCAAAGAGCTTGATTTGCGTATATTTCTTGATCATTGGGCAATTAGCTTTGCCTTAACTGAGACATCTTGCGATAATATCAAACACAGTATACAGTTTTTTGATTATTATGGTAATGCCATCCATAAGCTCTACGCCACTGAAAAAACCAATATGGCTGTTTGGTATAAGTTGATTAATCAATATCAGATGACCACAAACCCACCGTTAAATTTGCGTCCTGTTTCTACTCATCCACAACCACCACAAATTAACGAAACGGTAAAAAAACAACTAGAAACCGATTGGCGTAACATGACAAATATCCATCAATTTTTTCAACTATTACAAAAATATAATGTAAAACGACAACAAATCTTCGCCGCAGTCAGCGACGAACTAGCTTATCAAGTTGATAATCATTCTCTCTACAAAATTCTGCATACAGTCTTTAATCAGCAAAATGAAATTATGATCTTCGTTGGTAACCTGGGTTGCATACAAATATTTACCGGATGCATTCAAAAACTGGCAGCTTATCATGACAAACAAAGTGCACTACAAAAAATTAATGTTTTAAATCCAAAATTCTCCCTCAATGTAATTGAAACTGGTATTGCTAACAGTTGGGTAACGCGCAAACCAACTAAGGATGGTATCGTGACCAGCCTGGAAATTTTTGATCATCAAGGTAATCAAATCATTCAATTATTTGGTAAGCGTAGAGAAGGAGAACCTGAACAATTAGATTGGCAGAAGCAAATTTCAACCTTAACAAAAATATAATGCCAGGAGTTAAACTTAAAATGAAATTATGGCTTCTCTCAATTATCATATCTTTACTTATCCCCTATTCTCAAGCGAATGAACGCATTATTACGCTTGGGGGCGACATCACCGAAATTATCTTTGCCCTTAATGAAGGAAAACAGGTTATTGCTCGCGATAGTAGCAGTCGTCAACCAGACTCGGTATTAAAGCTGCCAGACGTCGGTTATATGCGTATGTTAAATGCGGAAGGCATTTTATCGCTACAGCCAACATTGATTTTAGCAAGTGAACAAGCTAAACCCGAATTAGCCCTAAAACAAATACAACGAACAGGCGTTAAGATAGTAAAAGTAACAGGAGCTCCTACACTGGCAGCCATACCAGAAAAAATTCGTACCATAGCTCATACAATTAAGCAACCCCAAAAAGGAGAAGCGCTCATCAATAAACTTAATGAGCAATTGTCATTGATTAATACCGCTCCTATACAACAAAAAATCCTTTTTATATTCAGCCATAATGGAACTGTGCCTCTTGTTGCCGGTCAACGCACCGCAGCAGATAGTATTATTTCGACTGTCGGTGCCCAAAATGCACTGCAAGGTTTTAACGGCTATCTTCCTCTCTCTCAAGAAGCAATTATTGCCAGTCAACCCGATTGGATTTTAATTACCATTGAAGGTATTCATTCCTTAGGTGGAATAGAAAAAATCTGGCGATTACCCGGTATTAATATGACACCTGCCGGCAAAAACCAGGCATTACTCATCGTTAATGATTTAGGGCTTCTCGGATTTGGATTATCAACGCCGAGTGTTATGAAACAAATACGCGATGCTTTGGAAAAAACCAATAAAAAAACCAATAAATGATGAAACAATTCGCTTATCCAAAATCGGTATTATTAATTCTATTTTGTCTTGTTATTTTAATTGTCTTACTGGCGGCAAATGTGGGTGCTATGTCTTTGTCGTTTCATTCACTTTGGCAACTACCCTTAACGGATAATCATTGGCAAATTTGGCTAACTATTCGCTTACCCCGTATTTTATTGGCATTATTAGTCGGCTGCGCATTAGCGGTTGCGGGTGCTATTATGCAAGGGCTATTTCGTAATCCATTAGCCGATCCCGGCTTACTTGGCATCAGTAGCGGAGCAGCTCTTAGCGTTGCGCTTTTTATTGTTCTTCCCTTGCCTATTTCTTCACTGTTAAGTGATTATGGTTATCTGGTGGCGGCTTTTGTTGGCAGCTTTATCGTTGCAATAGTTATTTTTTCATTAACGCATTATTCAAATGGCCATTTAACGAAATTACTTTTATCGGGCATCGCGATTAATACCTTATGCGTATCTTTCATTGGTCTTCTTAGCTACCTTAGCGATGATCAGCAGTTACGTAGCCTGACACTATGGATGATGGGCTCTTTAAGTCAAAATAATGCTGCCATTGTAACCATTGCCGCTACCATCATTAGCCTTACCATGCTTATGGTCTTACAACAAAGTATGAAACTTAATTTATTACAATTAGGCGATGAAGAAGCACATTATCTCGGCTTAAAAGTAAAAAAAACCAAGTTTATACTTTTAGTACTGAGCTCTCTTTTAATTGGTTGTGCAGTCGCGTCAAGTGGTATAATTGGGTTTATTGGTTTAGTCGTCCCACATCTTATTAGAATGACATTTGGCGCCAATCATAAATGGTTATTACCTGCTTGCGCTTTAGCCGGCGCCGTTTTACTACTTACTGCTGATACCCTCGCTCGTACCTTAGCCACACCGGCAGAAATTCCAGTAGGCTTAATTACCGGGTTAATTGGTGCCCCCTATTTTCTCTATCTTATTTTAAAACAGCCACAAGGTTAGTGACAAAATTATGTGCCGTTCCTCTATACCTTTTATTGAAGAAAAACAACTCTGCTATCGCGTAATTAGGCAAAATGTTATTGATGATTTATCACTGTCACTTTATCACAACCAAATAAGTATTATTATCGGGCCAAACGGTGCTGGAAAATCAACCTTACTACGTTTATTGACCGGTTTTCTTACCCCACATACTGGAGAGTGCCTATTAGAAGGAAAGTTGCTGACAGGCTGGGATATTAATAAATTATCACGTAAACGGGCGGTAATGCGCCAGCATCACCAACTCAATTTTCCATTTAGCTTTGAAGAAATTGTGGCAATGGGACGAAGTCCTTATGGTAGTTTTTATTTCAGTCAAGCTATCGAAAGTGCATTAATACAAACTGATTGTCTGGCATTACGCTATCGAAATTACCAACAACTATCTGGCGGAGAACAACAACGTGTGCAGTTAGCCCGTGTTATCGCCCAACTTTGGCATCCTGAGCCCAATAATAGCTACCTGTTTTTGGATGAACCAACCTCAGCACTTGATCTCTATCATCAGCAACAAAGTTTACGCTTATTACATCGATTAAATCGTCAACAGTCTATTGGTGTTTGTTGTATATTGCATGATCTAAATCTGGCAGCATTATATGCAGATCGCATTTATTTACTGTATGAGGGTCAACTGGTTAGTGTCGGCACACCGCAACAAGTCATGACAGAAGAAAATTTACGCCGCTGGTACAGAGCTAATCTTTATGTGAAAACTCATCCAGACAAGAAGGTTCCGCAAATATTTTTACGCCACTAACTGATTAAGTTGATCGATAATCACCAGCTAAAGCAATAAATATTATATTTTGTTCATCATTAACTGAGTCTGTTATTTTCATTTTCAGACTCAGTTTACAAGACCAGTTTAATGAATAAAAAATTAATCAGTGCTAGTTATTTTCCGCCAGGGAAAACCAAGTTGTCATCACCGTATCAGGATTAAGTGAAAGACTATCAATTCCTTCTTTCATGAGCCATTGCGCAAAATCTTGATGATCAGAAGGACCTTGACCACAAATACCTACATACTTGCCTTGCTGTTTAGCGGCTTTTATCGCCATCAAAATTAATGCTTTTACCGCTTCATTGCGTTCATCAAATAGCGGAGAAATAATAGCAGAATCACGATCCAGTCCGAGTGTTAATTGAGTCATATCATTTGAACCAATAGAGAATCCATCAAAATAAGTAAGAAATTGTTCTGCTAATAGGGCATTTGATGGAATTTCACACATCATGATAATTTTCAAACCATTCTCACCACGTTTTAGACCATGATGTGCTAACTCCTCAATAACAGCTTCTGCTTGAGCAACAGTTCTCACAAATGGGATCATAATCTCAACATTGGTTAATCCCATAATATTTCGCACCCGCTTAACCGCTTCACACTCAAGGGCAAAACATTGACGAAAACTATTGTCCACATAGCGCCCAGCGCCTCGAAAACCTAACATCGGATTTTCTTCATGCGGTTCATAAAGATCACCGCCGATTAAGTTAGCATATTCATTTGATTTAAAATCAGATAAGCGAACAATCACCCGTTTCGGCCAAAATGCGGCCGCTAGAGTAGCAACTCCTTCTGTTAAACGGGCTATATAAAACTCGACAGGATCCTGATAACCCAGCATTAGCGCTCGAATTTCCGCCTGTAACTCAGCCGATTGTTGCTCAAACTCTAATAAAGCACGTGGATGCACACCAATCATGCGATTGATAATAAATTCCAAACGGGCCAAACCCACACCATCATTAGGTAAACAAGCAAAATCAAATGCGCGATCAGGGTTACCGACATTCATCATGATTTTCACCTTCAACGATGGCATTTTATCAACCTGACAACTTTTGATCTCAAATGGCAATTTATCAGCATAAACAAAACCGGTATCACCTTCAGCGCAAGAGACTGTCACTAATTGACCATCATGTAAGTGCTCAGTTGCATCTCCGCAACCAACCACAGCTGGAATACCCAATTCACGTGCTATAATCGCCGCATGACAAGTACGTCCGCCACGATTAGTGACAATAGCGGCGGCTCGCTTCATAATCGGTTCCCAATCAGGATCGGTCATATCTGTAACCAAAACATCGCCTGCCTGCACACGACTCATTTCACTAATATCGTGGATAATTTTAACCGTTCCTGCACCAATACGTTGACCAATAGCACGCCCTTCTACTAATACTTTACCGGTTTTTTTTATTTGATAGCGTTCCATCATCTGCTGATTAGCACGGACAGTCTCAGGTCGAGCCTGGACAATATATAATTTACCATTATGGCCATCTTTAGCCCACTCTATGTCCATTGGTCGGCCATAGTGCTGTTCAATTAATAATGCCTGATGCGCAAGCGCTTCAACTTCATGATCAGTTAAAGAAAAGCAATTACGCTCTTTTTCTGCTACCTCTTCAATCCTTACCTGTTCACCATGTTGATGATTATCAGCATAAACCATTCGCACTTTTTTCGAGCCTAACGTTCTGCGTACAATAGCTGGACGCCCCGCTTTTAATGTTGGTTTATGCACATAGAATTCGTCAGGATTAACCGCACCTTGCACAACCATCTCGCCAAGACCAAACGCTGAGGTAATAAAAACAACCTGATCAAAACCTGATTCAGTATCTAAAGTAAACATTACGCCCGAAGAAGCTAAATCAGAACGTACCATACGTTGGATCCCGGCAGAAAGAGCGACCCCACGATGATCATACCCTTGATGAACACGATATGAGATAGCCCGGTCATTAAATAGGGAAGCAAAAACATGTTTGATTGCGACCATTACCGCATCAATACCTTGGACGTTCAAAAAAGTTTCTTGCTGACCAGCAAAAGAAGCATCTGGCATATCCTCGGCAGTAGCAGAAGAACGCACTGCAAAGGAAATATCAGGCTCATCGGCAGATAATTGCAAAAAAGCCTGACGGATATCTTTTTCTAATTTAGAGCTAAACGGGGTATCAATGATCCATTGCCGAATTTGGCTACCCGCTTTGGCTAATTGCTCTACATCGTCAATATCAATTTCATCCAATAATTGGTATATACGTTGATTAACACCACCTTGCTCTAAAAAATCATTGAAAGCACAGGCGGTAGTGGCAAAACCATTTGGTACCAGAACATCCACAGCAGCTAAATGTGTGATCATTTCACCTAACGAAGCATTCTTTCCACCAACTAAATCAACATCATTCATAGTAAGCTGGTTATACCAAAGTATATTGTATGAAGTACGGCCTTTATCGGACATTGAAAAGAACCCTTATTAAAATTCATAGAAATGTAAATATGTTAGTTAGTTGGTAAAACTATCTTATCGTTAAGACTAACATAATGTTGAACCCATAATGGAATGGTGAATCGATCAAGCTCATAATAATATTTTTTAACGCCATATAATCTATCATTCGGATAACAAATTTTTACATTTGATCTTTATTATTTTACTTTTTAAAAATAAAATAAAATGAAAAGGAAAATTAACCAATGGACCAACATCACGCTAAAAATTTAGCACGCTGTGTATTTTTTATTTCCGACGGAACTGCGATCACAGCAGAGACGCTCGGTCATGCTGTTTTATCACAATTTCCACTCCATTTTTCTTCTTATTCACTACCGTTTGTCACCACTGAAAACGTGCTACAGAAATAAAACACAGAATTGATCAAATCTATTCTAAAACCCAGATTCGTCCGTTGGTTTTTTACTCAATTATTTCGCCAACAGTAAAAAAAATTATTACCACTAGTGCCGGCTGTTGTTATGATATCGTCCAATCTTTAATTGATCCGATCCAGCAAGAGATTGGCTTAAAACCTGAACCAAAGCTCAACCGAACCCACGGACTATCTAATCTAAATCAATATGATGCTAGAATTGCGGCGATTGAATATACATTAGCGCACGATGATGGCATATCATTAAAAAATCTGGATCAGGCTCAGGTAATTTTATTAGGTGTTTCCCGCTGCGGTAAAACACCAACTAGCCTCTATTTAGCGATGCAATTTGCTATTCAGGCTGCCAATTATCCTTTCACCGCAGATGATATGGATAATTTGCAATTACCTTCTGCATTGAAACCTTATATGAATAAACTTTTTGGCCTAACAATTAGTCCTGAGCGATTAGCCACAATTCGTGAAGAGCGTTGTGAAAAAAGTCGTTATGCTTCTTTACGTCAATGTCGGATAGAGTTAACGGAGGTAGAGGCTTTATTTAGAAGACACAATATCCATTATTTAAATACAACTAATTACTCGGTTGAAGAGATTTCAGCCAAAGTCATCGATACATTTGGTCTAACTCGTCGTATATTTTAATAATTCAAAATTAACTAAGAAATATTCATTACTTTAACGCTATCTTAAACAACCCTTGGAAGCAGTTTATTTTCAGTTAGGGTAATGCTAATTTATTTAGCAACAAGATCTGCCACATTGAAGCATATATGAGATAAATATGTATAAAACAGATGAGTTAAGAACTCAACCTATTGATAGCCTTATTACGCCTCAAGCGCTGGCGGATGAGTTTCCGCTATCTAAAGAAATTATCGAAAACGTGACAACGTCACGCAAAGCGATTGAATCAATTTTAACTGGCCAAGATCATCGACTGTTGGTGGTCATTGGCCCCTGTTCAGTACATGATACCCAAGCAGCACTTGAATACGCAAAAATGCTGGCTAAGTTGCGCGTCGAATATAAAGATTATCTTGAAATCGTGATGCGTACCTATTTTGAAAAACCCCGTACAGTGGTTGGCTGGAAAGGTTTAATTTCCGATCCAGATCTGAACAATTCCTGCCAAGTTAATAAAGGCCTACGATTAGCCCGTGAGCTACTTACTAATATTAACCAACTCGGGCTGCCAACAGCAACTGAATTTTTAGATATGATAATCGGCCAATATGTTGCCGATCTAATTAGCTGGGGAGCCATCGGCGCCAGAACCACAGAAAGCCAAATCCATCGCCAAATGGCATCGGCTCTTTCTTGTCCGGTTGGCTTTAAAAATGGTACTGACGGGAATATTAATATTGCTCTGGATGCTATTCGTGCTGCACGTGCTAGCCATGTATTTTTATCGCCCGATAAAAATGGCCAAATGACTGTTTATCAAACCCATGGTAACCCTTATGGCCATATAATTATGCGCGGAGGAAAACAGCCTAATTACAGCGCAGAAGATATTGCCGTTGCCTGCCGTCAGTTACGTCAATTAGGCTTACCTGAAAAATTAGTTATCGACTTTAGTCATGGTAATTGTCAAAAAATTCATCAGCGCCAATTAGATGTTGCTAAAAACATTGCGCAACAACTGCAAGCAGGCTCGAGAACAATCGCCGGTATTATGGCAGAAAGCTTTCTTGTAGAGGGTACCCAGCAAGTCATTGCCGGTAAACCCCTAGTTTATGGTCAGTCTATTACGGATCCTTGCTTGGGTTGGCGGGATACCAAACAATTACTATCTATATTGGCTGAAGCGGTAAAACATCGGTTTTAAACATCCTACAGGAGAATTTTTCAGCAGCAATTAATGATTGTCAGCTAAAATTCTCCCTACCCCATAGATTACTTTATCTGGCAGCATTTACTGAATTTTTTATTATTAAAATACCAAATACACCACCATCAGCTATCTTTACCCTATACTCTTTTATAATTTTTTATTAATTAATCATATTATAACAGGCGTATTTACCCTATTTTGTCTGGTAATTTAAAATTTAACGAAAATCTGCTATCGAGCCTGACAACAAAATTATACCCATCATGCCGACTACAGAGGATAATTTTAGATGCAAAAATCTCTCGTTATCGCTAAAAATAGTGAAACTGAATTAGCCATATTGCCTGCGCTAGCAAATCGACATGGATTAATTACCGGTGCAACAGGAACAGGTAAAACCGTAACGCTGCAAAAAATGGCAGAAAGTTTTTCTCAAATTGGGGTGCCGGTTTTTATGGCTGATGTGAAAGGTGATCTTTCGGGGATTGGTGCCAAAGGAGTTTTAACACCTAAATTGCAATCACGCCTAGAAGCGCTTGGTGTAACAGACTGGCATCCCGCTGCTTGCCCTGTCACTTTTTGGGATGTTTTTGCAGAACAAGGACATCCGGTAAGAGCAACAATCTCAGATATGGGACCATTGCTGTTATCTCGTTTAATGAATTTAAATGATGTACAAAGTGGTGTATTACAACTTATTTTTAAAATCGCCGATGACAATGGCTTACTATTGTTAGACATGAAAGATCTGCGTGCTACCGTTCAATATGTTGGTGAAAATGCAAAACAATTTCAAACTGAATACGGTAACATTGCCAGTACCTCAATCGGCGCCATACAACGTGGCTTATTAACCCTTGAACAGCAAGGTGCTGATTACTTTTTCGGCGAACCCATGCTTGATATTGCTGATCTGATCAAAACCGATTCTAAAGGCCAGGGAATGATCAACATTCTTGCGGCAGACAAACTATATAATCAACCTAAGCTTTACGCTGTGTTTTTATTATGGTTATTATCGGAACTTTTTGAACGTTTACCTGAAATGGGCGATGTTGAAAAACCGAAACTGGTGTTTTTCTTTGATGAAGCACATCTACTTTTTACTAACGCACCGACCGCTTTACTAGAAAAAATCGAACAGGTTGTTCGGCTGATCCGTTCAAAAGGCATTGGTGTTTATTTTGTTACGCAAAATCCTCTTGATATTCCCGATAATATCCTAGGACAACTGGGCAACCGGGTTCAACATGCATTACGCGCCTTTACGCCGCGTGATCAAAAAGCCGTTAAAGCAGCAGCCGAAACCATGCGAGCAAATCCAAAGTTTAAAGCTGAGCAGGCGATAACTGAACTGGGTGTAGGTGAAGCATTAATTTCGTTCTTAGATGAAAAAGGACGTCCTAACATTGTTCAACGGGCTTTTGTTATTGCGCCAGATTCACGCATGGGAATTTTAACTAGCGAAGAACGCAGTCAGCTACTTAATCATTCAGATCTCTATGGCAAGTATGAAAAAATGTTGGATCGTGAATCAGCCTATGAAAAACTGGCAAATCAAACCAGCGATAATATAACGGCTACTAGCCAAACAAATCAAATCACAAAAAATAGTGAAGATAGTGGGTTTGTTGGCGGCTTAAAAGATTTCCTATTTGGTTCAACTGGCCCCAGAGGAGGTAAAAAAGAGGGTTTAGTGCAAACGGCAACTAAATCTGCGGTGCGTCAAATAAGTAATCAAATTATACGTGGTATTTTAGGTGGTAGAAAACGTTAAAAAATCAATAACAAACCTGGCAGTAGCTACACCAGGTTTGTTAAGCAAAAATCCTAATGGTAATAAGTTGTTTTATTTACATAATAAAATCAAGAAAATTACTTATTAATATTATTTAGGATCCAATCGCTATAATAACTTACTCTGGTAAATTGCATTGACTGCATTATTCTACGCGAGACTAAACCTACTACTGTGTTGTTACCATCGTTAGCTAATATTGGACTACCTGAATCCCCTCCTCCTGTTATGGTATTATTACCAATTGCGCAAATATGTAAGGCTGGCTTATGGCAAGTTGATGGGTAACCACTGGGTACTTCAATACATCGTTTAGGATTGGCGATCGAAATAATTGTTTTTCGCAAATATTCAGATGTTTTGCCCAATTCAGTATCCCCCATACCAATCGCAGTTACTTCAGTACCTTCAGGTAAATCAACATGTTTATTGATACCATTAATACTGGCAAAATCATTACTAATTGTTTCGCGGGCTAACTCGAGTAAAGCAATATCATAAGGTACATCAAACGGCGCAGGACAATCTACATCAGTGGGTGGATTACGCCAATAAGGATGGCTAATAATCTGTTTAATTTTTACTTTATCTTGATAAATTGCACCGGGGTTATAGTGCTCCATGCCAACATAAACATTAAGTTTTGCAACATCAATATTTTCAATACAATGTGCTGCACTCAATACCCAACGTTTATTAATAAGAACGCTACCACAGCGATGTCTATTGATATCCGCAGAATCAGAAAGACATAATGCACAAAAAAAGGGAAATTCGCCTGGTTCAGCTGGTATACCGTTAGAAATATATTTATTAATCATTGTATTACCATAAAATTAATTTTTATTAGAATAAAATAAATATCAAAAAATAATCCTATTTAGCCAATTAAAACTAACGAGCATTCATATTGGCATCAATCACTTGATAGAAGGCATTTGATGTGTCTGCAATAGTCCAGACACCTAAAATCACTTGATAACCCGTACGATAAGGTACAATGCATTTCATGGTAACTTCTCGGGCGGGTACTGCACCACCATCAAATCGTGAACAGAAGGGTTGTAATTCAAACGCAGCGCGACTTAATGGGACATTAGGATCCCAGTTTTGTTTGGTAATAAAATATTCCCAGTCGGTGGTACTATGTGGGGCAGTTAATGTCCAGTGAAACACATTTTCACCTGATCTCATATTAACCTTAGTCCAGCGCGTTACTGATTGTTCATCCAATTGCTTAAACATTCCTACACCAGCGCTGGCTATTTTGCCATCCGCTGGCCCTCTTTGTGGAAAACCTTTTCGTCCTTCCACTGATTGCGGTTCATACTCAATTGGACCACAATTTTTGTTTTCCAACATTGAACACAAATAAGCCCGACTCGCTGGGCTATCAATATAGCCATGCATTGATTTAATATCAGTGGTGATACTGGCAAAACTCGAGGCACTCATTAACGTTAACATTGTCAACAGTAATCTTGTTTTCATTTCGCTTACTCCTTGATCAATAATTTTTATTTCTGCAAAGAAATAATGAGTAATAAATGCAATAACAGCACTGAAAATTATCATCCCAGAACAAGCACTATAGCAATTTAAAATAATTAGTTAATGCTTAAAAAAATACTTATATTTCTTTTAACAACTGATTAATAAATATAAATAAATAGTAATGCTTTTTAGCCACTTTTTAATATAATCTTAATACTATAGATGTTCAGTAAATATGCGCTTTATATATAACATTAAATATTTAATTAAATAATAAAATAGATAATTAAATAAGTTATCAAAGTAATTTCTTATGTAACATATCACTAAAATTAATTTTTAAATAGGTATTTTGTATCGATTATAAATAAAATATTAAATTACTTTTTTATTAAAAATAACAATTATAAAAGTATTGCCTAATAAAAAAACCCAGTAAATGTATTTTCACTGGGTTGTTTGGGGAAGTTATTTTGGCAAATATGCGTTTTTTATTCCCACTCAATTGTCGCTGGAGGTTTACCACTAATATCATAAACTACCCTAGAGATACCAGCGACTTCATTGATGATCCTATTGGACACGCGGCCAAGAAAATCATAAGGCAAATGTGCCCAATGGGCGGTCATGAAGTCAATGGTTTCAACGGCTCGTAATGATACGACCCAGTCATATTTGCGACCATCTCCCATTACACCAACTGAGCGCACCGGCAGGAAAACGGTGAAGGCCTGGCTGACTTTATGATAAAGATCGGCTTTATGTAATTCTTCAATAAAAATGGCATCTGCCTGGCGTAAGAGATCACAATAAGTTTTTTTCACTTCACCCAATACCCTTACTCCTAAGCCAGGGCCAGGAAATGGATGACGGTATAACATGTCGTAAGGAAGTCCTAACTCCAGGCCTACTTTACGCACCTCATCTTTAAATAACTCTTTTAAGGGCTCAACTAAACCCAGTTTCATTTCTGCTGGTAAGCCGCCTACATTGTGGTGAGATTTAATGACATGTGCTTTACCGGTCGCCGAAGCAGCGGACTCAATTACGTCTGGATAAATAGTCCCTTGTGCTAGCCATTTTACTTGCGTTTGTTTAGCGGCTTGTTCATCAAATACTTCAATAAAAACACGACCGATCGTTTTACGCTTTGATTCTGGCTCATCAATACCCGCCAATGCGCTAAGAAAGCGCTCTTCGGCAGCCACATGAATAATATTAAGATCAAATTTACCAGCAAACATGGCCATAACTTGCTGCGCTTCATTTAAGCGTAATAAACCATTATCAACAAATACACAAGTCAGTTGTTTACCAATCGCACGATTGAGTAATAGCGCAGTAACTGATGAATCCACACCGCCAGATAACGCTAAAATCACTTGATCATCACCAATCTGTGCCTTTAGGCGTTGTACCGTATCTTCAACAATTGCCGCCGCAGTCCAACGGGCTTCACAACCACAAATATCTAATACAAAACGCTGTAAAATAGCCGCACCTTGATGAGTGTGGGTCACTTCAGGGTGAAATTGGACGCCATAGAAATGTTTTTCATCATTTGCCATGATAGCAAATGGGCAGCTATCGGTACTGGCTATAACTTTAAAATCCGTCGGAATAGCAGTCACTTTATCGCCATGGCTCATCCATACATCAAGCAATGGCTTGCCATCAGCACTTAAGCTGTCATAGATATCACGAAATAGTTCACAAGATTGTTGAATTGACACCTGGGCGTAGCCAAACTCTCGCTCGCCAGAGACTTCAACTTGCCCACCTAATTGGATGGACATCGTTTGCATACCATAACAAATACCTAATACCGGAACGCCGGTTTGAAAAACATATTCCGGTGCACGTGGGCTGTTTTGCTCGGTCGTGCTCTCCGGCCCGCCAGAAAGAATAATTCCGTTGGGATTAAATTCGCGTATCTGTGCCTCGGAAACATCCCATGCCCAAAGCTCACAATAAACGCCAATTTCACGAATGCGACGGGCAATTAATTGCGTGTATTGTGAACCAAAATCGAGGATCAAAATTCGGTATTGATGAATGTCGGTTGTCATCTAAAAATAATTCCAAAAACAAATAATAATTTGACGGTTTATAGGGAAAAACCGCTGATAAAATGGTTAACCTAAGCGATAATTGGGTGATTCTTTGGTGATGGTAACATCATGCACATGACTCTCTTGGATACCCGCACCACTGATCCGGACAAATTCTGCTTTGCTTCTTAATTCATCAATGGTGGCACAACCTGTTAGCCCCATACAAGAACGAAGGCCACCCATTTGCTGATGAACAATATTCTTCAATAATCCTTTATAAGCAACCCGGCCCTCTATTCCTTCAGGAACTAATTTATCTGCCGCATTATCGGTTTGGAAATAACGATCAGAAGAGCCTTTCGACATAGCACCTAATGATCCCATTCCTCGATAAGCTTTATAAGAGCGTCCCTGAAACAAAATAGTTTCGCCGGGTGATTCTTCGGTACCAGCAAGCATTGAACCAACCATAACGCATGAAGCGCCCGCTGCCAGTGCTTTAGCAATATCACCCGAGAAGCGAATTCCCCCATCGGCAATTACTGGTATATTCATGCCATTAAGTGCCTCAACAGCATCAGCGATTGCAGTGATCTGGGGGACACCAACCCCAGTCACAATTCGTGTTGTACAGATAGAGCCTGGGCCAATACCGACTTTTACCGCACTGGCGCCGGCTTCAGCTAAGGCTTTTGCCCCTTCGCCGGTAGCAACATTACCTCCGATAATTGGCAAATCAGGATATTTTGCCCGCGTTTCACGAATACGCTGTAAAACACCCTGTGAATGTCCATGCGAGGAGTCAATTAACAATACATCAACACCGGCCGCGACTAATGCCTCAATCCGTTGTTCATTATTGCCACCCGCACCGACTGCCGCCCCGACTCGCAAACGACCCTGCTCATCTTTACATGCATTAGGTTTGCGTTCAGCTTTTTGAAAATCTTTTACTGTGATCATACCAAACAGATGAAAATTATCATCAACCACTAATGCCTTTTCGATACGCCTTTCATGCAATTTCTGTAAAACCACATCACGGGATTCACCCTCTTTCACCGTGACCAAATGCGGTTTAGCTGTCATTACTGCGGTAACCGGCTGATCCAAATCTGTGACAAAACGGATGTCACGACCGGTAATGATGCCAACCAATTCTTTATTATTGTTAACCACAGGATAACCAGCAAAACCATTGCGTTCTTCCATCTCATACACTTCACGAATTGTGGTTTCAGGCGTGACGGTAACTGGATCGATAACAATACCACTTTCATACTTTTTAACTCGGCGAACTTCTTCTGCCTGACGCTCAATTGACATATTTTTATGAATAAAACCAATTCCGCCCTCTTGGGCTAATGCGATGGCCAAATCTGATTCAGTCACAGTATCCATGGCAGCAGAAAGCATAGGGATTGTTAAACGGATCGAGGCAGTTAAATGAGTTGATAAATCAGCCGTATTAGGTAATACATCTGAGTGTGCGGGAACTAACAATACATCATCGAATGTTAGCGCTTCTTTCTTTATACGTAGCATGAGCAATATCTCACCAGGCAGAATTCGGAAAAAGATAAAATATTGCGACCATATTATACATGACGAAATTTATTGACTCCACTACTTTCTTACTAAAATTCTTTTTTTGCCGACAAAAACGCATAATTACATTATCAAATTCAGATTTTAACTTGTTAATAATTTATTGACAGAATTGTTTAATTAATTTCAAATCAAATAAATTTTTACTGGGATTAGTTATTTTGTTTAAATTATTCTGCTCTAAACATCACTTTTTAAAATTTAGTTCTCACTTAAAATATGGGTAAAATTAACGGGTTAAACTAAGGAAAGTTATGTTCGCCATTAATAAAACGAACTTCAATCAAATACCCACTTACCAATCAGATACACGAAGAGCTTCTCCCTCGCTTTCAACAATTGAAAAACAGCATCTTCATTTTCTGGATTCTCTCTATACTAATGAGGATATTAGTCACCCCATACACTCATATGATGAAGCGTTAGCACTTTTAACCCCAATTTATGATAAAGATTATGTTGAAAATAAATCTAAAATTAATTTTGTATCAACAATGAATCAATTTAATCAATTAGAAGGTTATAAGAAATGCCATTTTATTGATTGGTATAGTATTCAAGATTACCAATACAGCAGCTACACTTATTTAAATAGTATGCTAAAACTTGGGGCTGCGGCTAATCATCATCACCCTTTAGTGGCCCAATTAAATTTATCTTTAATGCATTTATCATTATTCGATAATTATCATAGCCAATTTGTGCCTAGAATGGTTTATCGTGGTGAAGTCAGAAAAGCTGCCGATATGATGTTCTTGCAAAGGAATAGTTCGCAAAAACTTGATAATTTCTTCAGTACCAGTGATATCCTTGATAATGTTATATCTTATTTAAAAGACATCAATTCATTAGCTATTAATGAAATTAATGTGTTATATGAAATTCAATATAGTGAACCTTTAGTCGGTGCCAATATTTCCGCTTTATTAAAAGATGGCAAACATGAAGTATTATTCTGGCCAAAAACAGAATTTATTATCACCGATATAAAGTCTAATCCTAAAGACAAAAATATAACCATACGAATGAAAACAGCCAACCTTGAGCAACATGAATGGGATAAACAGTTGTATTCTTTACTATGATGCTATGTATAATAAAAACAATAGCTGCTAATATTTAGCTATTAATTTTATTTACAAGGTGTTGCTAACTTAATATGTTAACTTCAGAAAATAGTGTAATTTACTCAGTTAGCCAACTTAATCAATCTGTTCGGCAATTACTTGAACTTCAAATTGGCAGAATTTGGCTTAATGCAGAAATTTCTAATTTTTCTCAGCCGGCTTCTGGCCACTGGTATTTCACTTTAAAAGATGAAAAAGCGCAGCTACGCGCTGCGATGTTTCGTGGTCAAAATATACGGGTCAATTTTCGGCCACAAAATGGTCAACAAGTGTTAGTTAGAGCAACTGTTACCATGTACGAACCGAGAGGAGAGTACCAATTAATTATCGACAATATTCAACCTGCAGGTGATGGGTTATTACAACGACAATTTGAAATATTGAAACAAAAACTTTCAGCTGAAGGACTATTTGCTCAATATTACAAACAAGCGCTACCAATGCCCGCCAAACGCTTAGGGGTAATTACTTCAGCAACAGGCGCCGCATTACACGATATTTTGAATATATTAAAACGCCGCGATCCTTCATTACCTGTCATTATTTATCCCACCGCCGTGCAAGGGGAAGATGCACCTTGCCAAATTGTTCGTGCCATTAAGTTGGCTAATCACAGGCAAGAGTGTGATGTACTGATTGTCGGCCGGGGTGGTGGTTCATTGGAGGATTTATGGGCTTTTAATGATGAAAAAGTTGCGCGAGCAATTTTTGCCAGTCAGTTACCAATTATTGCTGCGGTTGGTCATGAAACCGATGTAACTATTGCCGATTTCGTTGCCGATTTACGTGCCCCGACACCCTCAGCAGCGGCAGAACTAGTCAGTCGTAACCAACAAGAATTACTCCGCCAACTACTTGAACAAAAACAGCGACTGGAAATGGCGATGGACTATTTCTTGGCGCGTAAACTACGTGTGTTTAATCAATTACAACATAAACTACAACAACAACATCCTGAACTGCGGATAACCCGCCAACAAAATTATTTGATTCAGCTGCAACAAAAACTTGTTAGCGCCACCCAACAATATTTACAGCAATTTAATCGTCAACAATATAGCCTGGAACAACGTTTAATATTATGTGATCCGCGACCACAATTACAAAATTGTCGCCAACGCTATATTCAACATGAATTCCAATTAAAACAATTAATTAATCAAACATTAAGCCAATATCGAGAAAAATTTGCTATTAGCTGTTCTCGTCTTCAAGCAGTAAGTCCATTAGCAACATTAGCGCGTGGTTATAGCATCAGTGAATTACCTGATGGCAGGATTTTAACCAATACCCAACAAGCAGATATTGGGGGAAAAATAAAAACTCGCCTAAAAGATGGCTGGCTTGAAAGTAAAATCTTATCGATCAATAAAATTACTTAATTTAAATAAATTATCATATATAAAAATAGTTTTATTAGCCTTATATTAAATTATTATATAAGGCCAGCAAAAATTTATTGAATATCAAAATCAGGAAAATATTTTTTATTATCATCTAGCATCAAAATAAAAGCATATTCCAGTGCCGTATCCTTTAAGCGGTTAAAACGACCCGATTGACCACCATGGCCGGCTTTCATATTTGTTTCCAACAATAAGACAGTATTACCTACTTTATACTCCCTTAATTTAGCCACCCATTTAGCCGGCTCCCAGTATTGAACTTGGGAATCATACAGGCCCGTGGTAACCAGTAAATTTGGATAACGTTGCTGTTTAATATTGTCATAGGGGCTGTATGATTTTAGGCGGAAATAAGCTTCTTGTTCAGCAGGATCACCCCATTCATCATATTCTCCGGTTGTTAATGGAATTGAGGGATCAAGCATCGTTGTCACAACATCGACAAAAGGAACTTGAGCAACCACCCCTCGATAGAGTTCCGGTGCCTGGTTAATCACCGTTGCCATCAATAAACCACCAGCACTGCCTCCCATCGCATATACCCGTTTTACATCAGCATAACCCTTGGCAATCAATATCTTAGTTGCATCAATAAAATCACTGAAACTGTTAGCCTTATTTTCAAGCTTACCTTGCCGATACCAGGTTTTACCTAAATCACCGCCACCACGAACATGGACTAATGCATATACAAAACCTCTATCTAATAAACTCAAACGTGCTGAACTAAAAACCGGATCCACATTAATACCATAAGCACCATAACCATAGATCAAAATAGGATTTTTGCTTTTTTGCCATAGATCTTTGCGATATACCAACGAAATCGGTACTTCGGTACCATCTTTTACTCGAACCCAAATACGCTCACTGGTATACAGTGACTTATTAAATCCATTGACTTGTTGTTGTTTTAGCAAATCACGTTGTCCAGTTTGCATATTTATCTGCATAACGGATATTGGTGTAGTCAGTGATGAATAACCGTAACGTAAAGTTTCGCAATCAGGTTCTGGATTATAATCAATCCACGCGCTATATACCGGTTCATCAAATGGAACCATTATTTGCTGTTTTGTCTGCCAGTCTATTTGACGAAGATTTACCAATCCATTACGACGCTCTTCAACCACCAGCCAACGGTTAAAAAGCGCAAAATTTTCTAGATCAGTCTCTTTATTTGGTGTAATAACCGTTTGCCACGGCTGTTCAATTGATTGAGTGGTATATAAGCCAAATTGCTCCGATTGGTGGTTAGAGCGAATATAGAAATTATCACGAAAATGATCTAAGTCGTACTCACGACCAGTTTGGCGAGGTGAAAATACCGTAAGCGCTTCAGTGGGGTTATTGGCATCGATCAATCGATATTCTGTTGTTTCTGTACTACTAATCGATAACAGGATATACGCTTTTGAGCTACTTTTTGCTATGCTCAAGTAAAATCGGTCATCACTCTCCTGATAAATTTTTTTATCTTCAACCCGCTCTTTTCCATATTGATGGTAATAGACTTGATAAGGTAACAATGTTTGTGGATGGTTTTTAATATAATAGAGTGTTTGATTATCATTAGACCATACAATATTACCCGAGGTATTTTTAATTACCCCATTTTGCCATTTTTTACTATCTAATTGTCTAAATGAAACCTCAAACTGACGACGCCCTTGGAAATCTTCAACAATTGCCAAACGATTATTATCTTCAGAAACAGCAATACCAGCCAATGTATAAAATTGATGTCCCTTCGCACGTTCATTACCATCAACTAACATCTGCCAATCACTATTTTGGTTAACAGGTTTACGCTGATAAATAGGATAATTTTTACCTTCTTGATAAAGGGTACGATAAATATAACCATTATAAATATAAGGCACCGATTGATCTTGTTGCTCCATACGAGCGACCATCTCACTAAACAGTTGTTCCCTTAATGCAGTGCCCGATTTTAATACCGTATTGGTATATTGATTTTCTTCAGTCAAGTATTTGATAATTTTTTTATTTTTTCTTGTATCATCTCTTAACCAATAATAATTATCAATGCGGGTATCACCATGTAATACCATTTTATGTGGTTGCTTTTCTGCCATTGGAATTATCATTTTTTCTCCTGCATAGCTGGTAAACACGATTATATTTAACAACCAGGTTAATAGTACCATGTTTAAATATCGATAAGGAAAGCAGTGGCTTAATTGCATCATTATCAAGAACACCCTATTAGCAACTGTTTAGTTATTTAATAACAAAAATTTAATCAATAAAAGACAGCCATCGCAATTAATTACCCCTTTTTTTAAATAAGTTTATAAATAATTAATTAACCCAATTTACAAGCTCTATTTTATTGCCATAACACAATAAACCTCTGTAATTGCTATTACAGAGGTTTAAATTGGTGATGAGTCTTATACTATAATGGCTGAGTTTGTGCTTCCGCTGCTGCAAGCGCAACCATGTTAACGATACGTCTTACCGACACAACCGGTGTTAATATATGTACTGGTTTTGCTACTCCCATTAATACCGGCCCCACAGTGACTCCATTAGAACTAGTAACACGAAGTAAGTTATAGCTAATACGCGCAGCCTCCATATTAGGCATAATCAACAAATTAGCCGATCCTTTTAATGTACTATCTGGCATAATATCTCGCCGAATACTTTCAACTAACGCTGCATCGCCATGCATTTCACCATCAATTTCCAACTCAGGAGCGGCATGTTTAACTAGGGCCAATGTTTTACGCATTTTTTGCGCCGATGGGCAGTCTGAAGAACCAAAACATGAGCGAGATAATAGTGCCACTTTAGGCTCAATACCAAAATGCCTTACTGCCTGTGCTGCCATCAGTGTAAGTTCTGCCAGCTCCTCTGGTGTGGGATTATCATTCACATAGGTATCAGCAATAAAAGTATTTCCTGTTGGCAACATAAGTGCATTCATGGCGCCAGCAACCGAACTATTCTGCCGGAAGCCAAGCACATTTTTTATAATATTAAAATGTTGATGATAACTACCCACAGTACCACAAATCATGCCATCAGCTTCACCTTGGTGGATCATTAACGCACCGATTAAGGTTGGGTTATTAATGACTTCCCTACGTGCCATTTCCTGCGAAACACCATGGCGCTTCATTAATTGATAATATTGTTGCCAATAGATTTTGAAACGCGGATCGTTTTCATTATTAATTAACTCAAAATCATCACCAATTTTAATTTGTAACCCAAGTTTCTCAATCCGCTTTTCAATAACACTGGGTCGACCAATTAAAATCGGATAAGCTAAACCTAAAGATATTAATTCTTGTGTTGCATGCAATATGAGTTCTTCTTCACCTTCCGCTAATACAATCCGTTTTTTCTCTTTGCGAGCCAGAGAAAAAATTGGCTTCATAAATAGGTGGGTGCTATAGACGAACTCATTAAGCTTTTCTATATAAGAATTAAAATCTTCAATAGGTCGGGTTGCTACTCCTGACTCCATCGCTGCTTTAGCAACTGCCGGCGCAATTTTAACGATTAAGCGCGGATCAAAAGGTTTCGGAATAATATAATCAGCACCAAATTTTAATTCCTGATCACCATAAGCAGAGACAACAACGTCATTCTGTTCAGCTAATGCCAAATCAGCAATAGCCTGAACGCAAGCTAGTTTCATCTCTTCATTGATTGTGGTGGCACCAACATCCAACGCGCCACGAAAGATAAAAGGAAAACAGAGTACATTATTTACCTGATTAGGATAATCTGAACGCCCAGTGCAGACAATCGCATCAGGCCGGGCAGCTTTTACTAATGAGGGGAGAATTTCTGGTTCTGGATTGGCTAATGCTAAGATAAGCGGGGCATTAGCCATCGATTTTACCATTTCTGCCGTCAATACACCGGGTGCTGAACAGCCTAAGAAAATATCCGCACCTGGAATAACATCAGCTAAAGTACGTAAACCATTATCTTCGATTGCATAAGCGGCTTTGGTTTCATCCATTACTTCATCGCGGCCTCGATAAATAACCCCTTTTGAATCACAGACAATAATATTGCTACAATTAAGACCTAATGCCACTAATAAATTCATACAGGCGATAGAAGCAGCACCTGCACCGGAAACAACTAAACGTACCTGCTCAATTTTTTTATTAACAATACGCAGACCATTCAATATCGCGGCGGTTGAAATAATGGCCGTACCATGCTGATCATCATGGAAAACGGGAATTTGCATTTTTTCACGCAGTTTTTTCTCAATATAGAAACATTCTGGCGCTTTTATATCTTCTAAATTGATTCCGCCAAAGGTTGGCTCCAATGCAGCAATAACATCGATCAGTTTATCTGGATTAGATTCGTCTATTTCGATATCAAAGACATCAATGCCGGAAAATTTTTTAAATAAAACCCCTTTGCCTTCCATAACGGGTTTACCGGCCAAAGCACCTATATTTCCAAGACCTAATACTGCCGTACCATTAGAAACTACCGCCACCAAATTACCCTTAGCCGTATATTTGTAAGCGGCCAAAGGATCTGCTGCGATTTCAAGACAAGGATAAGCAACACCGGGAGAATAAGCGAGAGCCAGATCGCGTTGTGCCGTTAATGGTTTAGTTGGGGTAACTTCAATTTTTCCTGGTTGGGGAAACTCATGAAAATCAAGCGCACTTTGTTTTAATTTTTCATCCATTGTGTGTCCTTAAAGAATTTTATTAGCAAAAAACATCCCCATTATAATAATCTCTATCAATGAAATCATGACATATACAACAATTTCGATAGAAACAAGTAAACCGCAAACATCATATCAGTAAAATTAACATAACTAAATAATATTAAAATTAAAATATAAAACTAGTTACATTTATATTATTAATTTTTTTATAATTATAAAATTTAAGATTATTGAATTTAAAATTATTAAATTCTATGTGTTTTTTATTTAAGATAATTACCTTTTGGTTATTTCATTAATATTGTTTTTCTTATATTCTTGCACTGTTTTATTTTTTCAAAAAACTTTAAAGACTAATAATTAAAATCAGTTGTAAAAACACCATTTATTTCTACAGGCATTTAAAAAGGAATATACTATGTCTAATCATTCAATAATGTTGGTTGATGAACATCCCCTTATACGTCATAGTTTAAAACAGCTCATTAAAGCCGCACCTGAATTTACTGTTGTTGCCGAAGTAAGTAATGGTATTGATGTTATTAATGTAGCAAATCAATTAAAACCAGATATTATTATGATAGATATTAATATATCTAATATGTATGGTCCTGAAGTTATTCGTCAAATTAGAAAAGAGGGGATTAAATCTTATATATTAATTCTCTCTCTTTCTGCTAATCGAATTGATGTTTATAATGCTATCGATGCTGGTGCTAATGGTTATTTATTAAAAAATTGCGAATTAGATATGTTAGTTAATAGCTTAAAAAGTGCAGCAAATGGTTTACCGATTTTTAGCAATCAAATTCATCAATATTTAAATAATCGTCATCAATATCAAGATCCACTTTCTTCATTAACAAAACGTGAATTTGAAGTATTACGCGAAATTGCTAATGGATTAAAAAATAGAGAAATATCTAAATCTCTTTTTATTTCTGAAGAAACAGTCAAAGTACATATTCGTAATTTATTGAAAAAACTTAATGTGCGTTCTCGCTTAGAAGCCAGTTTAGTTTATATGCGCGCTAAATAAAATTAGCATAGACAAAATATCACTAAAGGAAGAAGAAATGATTTATTAAAAAATCATCCCATGATACATAGTTATATGCATTGCTTAATTAATACATCATTTTATGTGATGTAAAATATATTTTATTAAATATTTTTATAATCGATTTCTAATACATTTAATAAGTATTCTACTTAATGGTAGCCTTATATAGATTATTATCGCATTTTGCAGCATTATAGAGATCTTAGTGCTACATATCCAAAAAGGAAATTATGATGTCAACATCAATAAGTTACATACTTTATGGTATAAAAAATTGTGATACTATTAAAAAGGCACGTCAGTGGCTTGATAATCATCATATAATCTATCAATTTCATGATTATCGCACAGATGGGATCTCAATTGAATTACTCGAAATTTTTATTCAACATTTGGGATGGGAAGCCTTGATCAATAAACGTGGTATGACCTGGAAAAAATTGTCCGATGAGCAAAAAGCGAATATTATTGATGTCGCTAGTGCTAAAGAGTTAATGTTAAAATATCCAGCAATTATTAAACGCCCATTATTAACAACTACTGATAACCATTATCTACTCGGTTTTTCAATAGACGAGTACCAACGATTTATGCATCACAGAGGCTAACTATGATTTGTCCTGTTCTTAAGCTAGCGCAACAACTTATTCAACAACCCTCTATTAGCCCCAATGATCATGGCTGCCAAACCATCTTAATTAATCGACTGAAAAAACTTGGTTTTTCAGTTGAAGTCATGCCCTTTGACGATACCGCCAATCTATGGGCCTATCATGGGGAACAAGGGGAAACGCTGGCTTTTGCTGGGCATACCGATGTTGTTCCGGCAGGTGCAACTCAAGATTGGCGTTATCCTCCTTTTACACCAATATTAAATAACGGGCTGCTCTATGGCCGAGGAGCAGCTGATATGAAAGGTTCGCTTGCAGCAATGATTGTTGCTGCCGAAAGATTTATTAATGATTATCCCAACCATGCTGGCCGATTAGCCTTCTTAATTACCTCTGACGAAGAAGCTAAAGCGACTAATGGAACGGTAAAAGTGGTTGATAAATTAATGGCACGCAACGAACAAATTGATTATTGCATTGTAGGTGAACCGTCTAGTCAGGAAAAGCTAGGTGATATAATCAAAAATGGTCGTCGAGGTTCATTAAGCGCAAAACTCACTATCCAAGGAACACAAGGGCATATCGCTTATCCACATTTAGCCAATAATCCGATAAATAGTTCATTAGCGTTTTTAAATGAGCTGGTTAATAAAAAATGGGATATCGGTAATGCATTTTTCCCTCCCACCAGCATGCAAATTTCCAATATCCATGCTGGCACTGGCAGTAACAATATTATTCCTGGTAAGTTAATTATACAATTCAATTTTCGCTTTAGCACTGAGCTCACCGAGCAACAAATTCGCCAACAAGTAGAAGCAATGCTAAAAAAATATCAACTTAGTTATGAAATTGAGTGGTCATTATCCGGCCATCCTTTTTTAACCAAAAAAGGTAAATTAATTAATATTGTTAGCCAGGTTATAGAGCAATATTGCGGCTATCAACCTCAGCTATCAACCGATGGCGGCACATCTGATGGCCGTTTTGTTGCTAAAATGGGCGCCCAAATTGTTGAGTTAGGGCCTTTAAATGAAACTATTCATAAAGTTGATGAATGTGTAAGTGTTGTTGATCTACAGCAATTAAGCTTTATTTATCAGCAAATTATGCAAAAAATATTATTGCCGGCCTAAAATTTTAGTTAACTAGCTTTATTCTTAACAAGATAATAAATTGGGCTAATTCTTAGACCCATCGATTACTGGCAACCTGGATATATAACCGAGCAATAGCGCTAAGATAATTAATAGTCCCCCTCTGATCCACCAACTTGTAACTAACCAAAGTGAGAAAACAAAAGTAAATAAAATTATAATAATTAGCTTAATTTTAACGCCTTTAGGTAATGCTCTATGCTGTTGCCAATGGCGAATATATTTACCAAACCATGAGTTATAAAGTAACCAGTGATGAAAACGTGGCGATGAGCGAGAAAAGCACCAGGCCGCTAATAGCAAAAAAGGGGTAGTGGGTAATAAGGGTAAAAGTAGTCCAAATGTCGCTAAGACAATACTAATCCAGCCCATAATAATGAGTAAAACTCGTTGTAAATGCATACTGAAATCAATAATAGTTATACGATGATGGAAAACAGAGTATACTTTTATTTACTACATTGCTAATAGGAAAACGTCCATGCATTGGTTAGCTGATTACTGGTGGATTATCATTCTGCTTCTGATTGGCATTATCTGGAGTGCTGTCAAACAGATGCAAAAAATTGATCCTAAACGTTTTTTAGATAATAAACCCAAACTTCCTCCTCATCGTGATTTTAATGACAAATGGGATGATGAAGATGACTGGCCTAATCAAAAAAAACATTAACCCATAATTTAAGTTTTTCTGCTCGCTGCCAGTCTAATTCTGATAATGCATCAGCAATATCGTTGCGTACCTGTTTTAACCACATTTTTTGTCCAGTTAATTTTAACTGCTGACAGCATACCTCAATAGGTAGATTATGTTCACAATGAATTCTCGTTGCTGTTAAAGCCAGTCTTGATTGCATTAATAACCGTCGAATTGAGGGATAGCTAACTGAAAAACTTCTATTACCATGAGCAAAGCCAGCCAAAACCTGCCAATCTTCATCATTTAATTGATCATCCTTAATAGCTGTTAGAGTTAAACCAGTTAACTGGTTGATATAAAAGGCGTCGCGTTTTAACAAATAGTGTGCTCGTGACACCCATAGTTTAGCCTTGGGTGATAAGGGCAATATCGCCATAGCGGTATAAAATCCACTTGTTGCTTCCTTACGGCTACCGATCCTGACCAAATGAAAACCATTTTGCTGCCATAATCCCTGCAACTGTTCACAATAGCCAAAGCTAACAGAAAGAAAATCCTTTCCTTCTTTAATTGCCTGCTGTTGACAAAAAGTAAGTAATTTTGTTGCTACACCCTGGCGACGGAAAGCTGCAGTAACGGCTATACGGCTTATTCGCTGAGAATTCATTTGTGCCGCTTGCGGAAAATAACTGTGTGCTGCTAAAGATTGAGCAACTAAATTACCTCTAGGTCGACGTCGTCCAGCCCATACTTCATGAGCAAGCGATGCAGATAATCCCCCTTCATTTACTAACCATAATACAGCTAGCAGATGTTTTTTTTGTTGCGCAACCAATAAAGTCATTCCTTGCGCATCCAATAATCGTCTTAAATCAAGGGGGGAGGTACGATAATGCGCGTTAGTCAGCAAACCATATATGGCTGATAATAATTGTGGCTTTTCAATCAATAAAGATTGCGATATGGGTAACAACGCAATGTGATGGTTATTTAATTTAGTTATCGTTGCTGGTTTGGGTAAATATTCTTTTAGTAATAAGCTGTTATTTAACCAATTTTCCAAAGGATCATTTGATGCCCATCGGATCGGAGTCGTTAGCGTGATAATGTGACATTGCGTAAATTGAGTACAAAGTTTTAGCAAAAATCCTCGCCCTGTACCTTCATAGCCATTAACCGTCGTCGTAAAGAGTAAGCGTGGAAAATAGTGTGTTAATTGATTTAGTTGGGCAATCGGGATCATCGCCGCTTCGTCAATAATTAACCAATCAATTTCAAGTGGTTTTTGTAATTGACAAGTAGCCAATAAATTGTCAACCGACCAATAGCGAATTTTTTTGTTGCTATAGTGAGTTAATACCGTTGACGCTGTTTTTGCCGGTACACAAACCCAGCACTCCCCCTGCCACCTTTCAATCAACATACCAGCCAAGGCAGATTTTCCTCTACCACGTGGTGCAACTAATGCCCAAATTCCGTCCTCACCGGTCAGTAGATGCTGCAAAATTTTTTCTTGTTCAATCGTTGGTTGCCCATTGGGCTGATGCCAAGCGGATATTTGGGGTAGCGCAAGAGCGGTAAAAGGTTTCCCTTCACACCATAGCAAAACGTTAGCATCATGTTGTAGATGATACTTTAACCAGGAAACAAAATTTGGCACCGCTATTATCGAGGCGACTTCATTCCAGCGTTGACTATCTTGATCCAGCTGCTGAGACCAGGTTGTCCATTCAGGTAGGCAAATGATAAGATAGCTACCCGCTTTTAGCGTCCCGGCCAACATCAGCAATGCTTCAGTATGAAATCCCTTTGTTGCATCAAAAACCCCATGTAAGAACTCTTGTCCTAACAGTGACGCCGCTTTTTGTGGTGCTATAGCGTCAGGCCAATGCGATGAAATGGTTTGCCAATCACCAACCATCCCTTGCTTAAGCGCAACTAGCTGTGTAAGGATCCAGTTGCTCTGACCACTTAGCACTAGTAAGCGCCGTTGGCCCTGAATGCACAACTGAAGTTGTAAATTAATCAGGCTAGCAATAGTCACTAAAACTTGCCAATCAATAAAGAGAGAAGACCGGCTGCGATTAATGGACCAACTGGAACACCACGGAAAACAGCAACACCTATCACCGTGCCAACTAATAATCCGGCAACAGTTGACGGTTGATTAGTCATCAAAGAGACGCCTCTACTGCCCAACCATGAGACTAAAATGCCAATCACAATTGCCAACAACGATTTCCAGTTAAAAAAAGAGTTAACAACATCATGTGGTGAGATTTTGCCACTCGCAATAGGAGCCATTACACCAATAGTTAAAATCAAAATACCTATGGTTAAGCCATATTTTTCAACCCAAGGGAAAAAATTATTAAGCGGCGTAATTCGAACAACCAGCAAAAATAACATCGCCAAGGTAACCGTCATGTTATGACTAATTATTCCCAAACCAGCCAATACTAATAAAATAAGTAATGTTGGATCAAAATTACCCATAAAATTATTTACCAATAAAAATATATAATTAACTTATCCTATCAATAAATCATGACCGAGCAAAATAAATAATAAAACCCTACTCGTGGCTAAAATTATGCTAAAATATAACGACTTTTATCGCATTAAAGCGCGCCAAAAGTATTACAACTTTTAAAATCGCCGGTATCATAGCCTTTTTTAAACCAAGTATAACGCTGCTCTGAGGTACCATGAGTAAAACTATCTGGCACGATGCGTCCCTGGCTTTGTTGCTGTAAGCGATCATCACCGATTGCCTGAGCGGCAGCTAAAGCTTGTTGTAAATCCCCTTCTTCAAGGAGACCTTGCTCATCCATTTTATTACCCCAAACACCGGCAAAACAATCAGCCTGAAGTTCAAGCTTAACCGAAAGCTTATTCGCTTCGCTACGACTCATACTCTGTTGCGCTTCTCTAACTTTCTGATCAATACCTAATAAATGTTGCACATGATGACCCACTTCATGGGCCACAACATAGCCTTGCGCAAAATCACCTACTGCCCCGAGCTTATTTTTCATCTCTTCATAAAATGACAGGTCAATGTAAACTTTCTGATCAGCAGGACAATAGAATGGTCCCATAATTGCCTGACCAGTGCCACAGGCAGTGGTTGTATAACCTCGATAAAGTACTAATTTAGGCTCAGTATAACTACGCCCCAACCGACTAAACTCTTTTTGCCAGACATCTTCCGTTGAAGCCAATATCACTGAGGTAAAATCAGCTAATTGCTGATCTTTAGCACTGATTGGTTGGTAATTGGCTTGTTGAGAGGAATTAATGTTGGATCCGCCAGTGATAAAACTGGTTAGATCGATACCATAATAGCCGGCAACGAGAACAACTACCAAAATGAATAAACCACTTTTTCCACGTAATGGCAACCGCATACCGCCGCCACCAAAAGGTGATCCCATTCTACCAGATTGATTTCGTCGGTCTTCAATATTATCGCTTCTACGATGATCCCGCCAGCGCATATCATCTCCCACTATGACATCAATAATTAGCCCTTAATGGGATTATAGCGAATCATCTTCATTATTGTGTAATTATTAACGCACAATGGAGGATATAATTCAATAAATTCATCCCCATGCTACGAATTAAATAGAAAATGACTATATAATAAAAAATTAAGCAAAAAAATAATGCCAGCTCAGTGCAAAGCGGTAAAATATCGATGCACAACTGGATTGAGGATTTGCATAATCAACCTTGTAGCCGCCATCATATTGTGACTAATTGCTATCATAAGCAAATATGCTGAATTGTTTTTTCTCATAAGGATTGTATTCATTATTAACTATACCTTTATCTAAGTGTGATAATTTTAGTTAAAAAATTAATATTGAAATTTATCCATATCATTGGTAAATAACTATATACCCAACTTTGTCCAATTTAAGCTATTCATATAATTTAATTTTTTTTATTTTTAATCGTTTTATTTAGTTATATTTAACTATTTTGTTTATTAAATAATAAAAATATGAATTTAACATGATAAAAGACCAGTAAAAACAATCACCAATTCGATTAAAACGCAGCCACAAAAAAACAATAAATTACCTATTTATAAAATAAGATTAAAATTTTACGATAGCAATTTACCTCATAGTCTATCCATCTCGTTTATTTTATAGAACACTGCGAGCAGCCAATAAATACTTAAGCTGTTCTAATCAATTATTAGAAGTAGTAGCTAATATGAACAATCAATGAATAATGCTGGTTATTAAACAATCTTTATTTGAGACTTTTTTGTAAATAACTTCTTCAATCTAAGCAAACACCTATGCGCTTAGCAACCTCTTCATAAGCTTCAATTAATCCACCTAGACTCTGACGAAAACGATCTTTATCTAATTTATTCTTAGTTTTTTTATCCCATAAACGACTACCATCTGGTGAAAATTCATCACCTAAAACAACTTGACCATTAAACAGACCAAATTCAAGTTTAAAATCAACGAGGATCAAGTCTGCTTTATCAAAAAGTGCATTTAATACTTCATTCGCTTTATAACTTAGTCGTTTCATCTCGCCAAGATGTGTCCCGCTAACCCAACCGAAAGTTTCACAATAAGACTCATTAATCATTGGGTCATGCTGAGCATCATTTTTCAAAAAAAGATCAAAAATAGGTGGTTCAAGCAATTTACCCTCTTCGATACCTAGCCGTTTAACGAGAGAACCGGCTGCTCGATTACGAATAACGCACTCAACTGGGATCATAGTCAATTTTTTTACTAATGATTCAGTATCTGACAGTATGCGTTCCATTTGAGTTGGAATGCCGGCTTGCGCCAGTTTTTGCATAATGAAATAATTAAATCTATTATTTATCATTCCCTTACGTTCAAACTGCTCTATACGCTCACCATCTAGTGCCGATGTATCATTGCGAAATTCTAATACTAATAAATTAGGATCATCCGTAAGATATACGGTTTTCGCTTTTCCGCGATACAACTCAGCTTTTTTCTGCATTTTATTGACTCCGAAATTTGATCATTTTAATAAAAAAACACTTAAATAGGACATTAAAGCAAGACGCAAACGTTTACTTTGTTTGATAGATGAGAATAACATATTAGCAGTTATTTATGTTAATTAAATAACTTTAAAGGAAACATTTGTTAGCCCATAAACTCAGCGAGTAAAATAAAAAAAACAGATGATCTATAGTAAATAAATCACTATAAATCATCCATCATTTATTTAGGCAATGTTTTAGGTCAGGAAATTAACTCCGTTTTATTAACTAATTGCTGCTCACTTTACTAAACGCCGTTTTTAATGCAGAGACCATTTCATCATTTTGTTTTTGTGTTAAGGTTGTCCCTTTTACCGCCATAAATTGCAAACTACTACGATTATTCATATCGCCAACTTGCAATTTATAATCACCTTTTGCCATGGTTGGATTATCGACGCCAATCGCTTGCCAATCACTATCACTCATACCATTATAAGTGAGGTTAATTGCTCCCGTCGAACGACTACGATCACCAACTTGCATGCCAATGCTTTCAAGCACCGAGGGTAATCTATCCCAAACAACATCATACGGCGCACGCACAATGATTTGCGGCAACCCACTGCTATCACTACCCGTTTGCACATCAATAATGGCATAACGCCCCTGGATATCAGAACTGGTTGCGGTATTACGCAATTTATTTATTGAATCAATCAGCTCATTTAACATTAAAATATTATAGCGTTGTATTTCTGCCGCATCGGTTATCAGCTCTTCACCCTGCTTTATACCTTCATTAGTCACAGTAACAACTATTTGAGTATTTTGTGCATCCAATTGAATTTTCTGCCGAGTTTGTAAAGGAATATCTTCATCTCCTCGCGGCCAAGTAATCCAATCGGTAATCAAGAAATGGTCAGAATCGTTTTTTTGCCTAATTTTGATCGTTTTTTGTTGCAAAATAGCGTTAATTTGCGACCAAAGAGCGCTGTTTTCAACTGTATTACTTAAAAATAAGCGACTCGCAGTTAAACTATTTTCGGTATGAGTGTCGCTAAGTAGCGAAAGGGTTTGAATGGGAGGGCGTATATCTAATGCTTTACCTACAGCACCATTTTGATTAGCTGGCGGAATATCATATTCACCGTTTTGTAATGGTAACGACATACCTTGCGGAATAGTCAAATTTTTTAAGGCTGGTGTATTTAAATATGACTCGTCACCACTAACTTGACGCTTATAACGTTGATTAGTCGTGCAAGCGACCAAAAATACCGCAAGTGACAGTGCTACAAGCTTAACAACCTTTGATTCATGTAATAATGTTGCCATTAAATTTCCCTAAATTTTTTGTAAATCAGAAATCTTTAGCGCCTTTTGTACCGCTATCTGACCGGTCAGTGTTAATGGTGTCATCGGTAAGCGCATTGTATCAGAATTAATAAGTCCTAACTGATAACAAGCCCATTTAATGGGAATGGGATTAGGCTCGATAAATAATTGATGATGCAAGTCACTTAGTCGATAATTTAACTTATGCGCTTCGGCATACTTTCCTGCTAATGCAAGCTTGCATATTTCAGCCATTAATTTGGCAGCAATATTAGCTGTTACAGAAATTACCCCTTGCCCACCTAATTGTATAAAGTCTAACGCAGTTGCATCATCACCACTAAGCAAAATAAAATTATCATCATTGGTTAATCTGCGAATGCGATTTACCCGACTTAAATCACCACTGGCTTCTTTAACAGCAACAATATTACCTAACTTTGCTAATCTAGCAACTGTCTCAGGCAATAAATCACATCCGGTACGCGCAGGAACATTGTATAAGATTTGCGGCAAATCTGTCTGTTCGGCTATGGTTTTAAAATGCTGATAAAGTCCTTCTTGTGAAGGTTTATTATAGTAAGGAGTTACCGCCAAACAAGCAACTACACCGGTTTTTTCCAAAGATTTAGTTACTGCAATTGCTTGTTTGGTGGCATTTGCGCCACTGCCGGCAATAATTGGAATTCTGCCATCAGAATACTCTAATGTGGTCAATACCACATCCAAGTGCTCGCTATGCTCAAGGGTTGCTGATTCTCCTGTTGTACCAACAGATACAATCGCGCTTGTGCCATTATTCACATGATAATCAACCAGTTTTTTCAGACTAGGCTTATCTATTCGTCCTTTTATATCCATTGGGGTAACAATAGCAGCTAGACTTCCACGCAAAAAATTCCGATATTCAATAGAATTATTAACCATAACCTTTTTCCTAAATGTGACATTAAAATTATGGTACTTTTTCAGTCTAAAGAAAAAAACCTTCTCATACACAAAATTTAATGAAATTTATTAATAACCACGCTGTATTAAGAAAAATAAATAATGATTATCAGCCTACTTTCCTGTTTATTTTTCTTGCCTAATTTATTATTTTATCAGCAAATGAATCTTTTAAAATTAAAAAACTAGCTAAAAAGACACTATTTCACTCCATTAAATATCATTTAATTACTCATTACTCTGTCAGCGTATTATATTGATATATTTGTTTTTTATCTTGGCAGGAGCTTTTTTTTATGGTTACCATACGATATTCAAGGTTATTGTTTATATTGTTCCCGAGATAGTTAAACAATTTACTTGCTTATTTATCACACAGAGCTTCGAGCTAGCCCAATTAGGATTAAATAAGATCAAGCCACAAACAAATAGGATGAATAACTTGAAATTGATATAAATGCCCCTTATTGATGATAATGAATGAATTAGCAAAAATAGATTTAAACAATTGTGCACAAAATTAAATACCCAAGGTACAATTAGCATTATCAGTAAATCGCAATAACACATAGAATTAAATGGAGAGAATCTAATGAGCCCATTGAAAGCCGGTGATAAGGCCCCTCAATTTAGCCTTCCTGACCAAGATGGCGAAATAATCAATTTATCTGATTATCTTGGTCAACGAGTTTTGATTTATTTCTATCCCAAAGCAATGACTCCCGGTTGTACAATACAAGCTTGTGGATTACGTGACGAATGGGATAAATTTAAACAAATGGGTGTCGCAGTCTTTGGCATCAGCACTGATAAACCAGAAAAGTTATTACGTTTCGCTGAAAAAGAGATGCTAGAATTTACATTACTATCGGATCACAAGCACGAGGTTGCGGAAAAATTCGGAGTATGGGGAGCAAAGCAGTTTATGGGAAAAACGTTTGATGGTATTCATCGTGTTAGTTTTTTGATTAATAGCAAAGGTGAGATTGAGCATGTGTTTGACAAATTCAAAACCGCGGATCACCATCAAATTGTACTGGACTATCTTAATACTCATCCGTGATTAAAATCGATTGTTAATTGCCCTTGCATGTTTTGCTGGCAATTAACAATTAAACACTATTTTTCAGTTACTAGATTATCTTCCGGCCAAACATGCATTACGGCTTTAATTAACGTTGCCAGTGGAATGGCAAAAAATACGCCCCAAAAGCCCCAAAGCCCACCAAAGACCACGACAGATAAAATAATAACGAGTGGATGTAAATTAACCGCTTCAGAAAATAGAATCGGCACCAGTAAGTTGCCATCGAGCCCTTGAACAATCAAATACGCGATAAGTAAAGTCCAAAAATCGGGTCCAATACCCCATTGAAAAAGCGCAACCAATACGACAGGAATAGTAACCACCACCGCACCAATGTAAGGTATCAAGACAGAAATACCAACAAGTACTGACAGAAATAGCGAGTAGCGCAAACCCAAAAAAGCAAAGGCGATATAAGTACAGATACCGACAATAACCATTTCAATAACTTTACCACGGATATAGTTAGTGATCTGTTGGTTCATTTCCTGCCAAACTTGTCCGACTAATAACCGATCACGAGGTAAAATACGTTGTAATCCACGTATCATTCTAGTCTTGTCTTTTAGCAGAAAAAATACCATTAACGGCACTAAAACCAGATATATTGCGATGGTAATAATGCCAATAAGTGAGGCAACAGAGTACTTAACGACAGATTCACCTAAAGCCGATAAACGACCGCGTAAATTATCCGCAATCATATCAATAATACCCGCATCGACCAAAGCGGGATAACGTTCAGGTAATGCTTTAGCATATTCATTAAAGCTATTAACCATTGAAGGTAAATCAAATAATAAATTCATTCCTTGCTGCCAGACAATGGGGACAATAATTAAAAAAACCATGGCACTAATACCCATAAATATTGTCAGCACAATGGACGCCGCCGCCAGCCTTGATAAGCCTAACCTACCTAGTTTTGCGTTGGCCATTCAAGTAAATAAGCCAACACAATAGCAACTAATAAAGGAGCTAAAATATCATGAAAAAAGAATATGATACAAAAACCGATAATCAAGCTGATAAACAATGCAACGACCTGAGGATCAGAAAATCTTCGACGATACCATTGCAAAAACATCTCCAGCATATATTCACTCCTGAATGTGGTAAATTAGCCTTTTAATCCACGAAATTATACCAATTGACAGATTATCCAGTAAGGTTTGCTATCATAAAAAATATCATTTAATAACATAATCAATCGTAAGGGATACTTCCGGTTTATGAATACAAAATTTACTAAACCACTCATTACTCTTGTAATAACAATAATGTTAGCAGTTCCAATGCAACCTGTTTATACCGCTGTTGACGATAATCTGCCTGATATTGGTACCACAGCAGGCGGTACATTAACTATTGATCAAGAGATCATTATTGGTGACGCACTAACACGCCAATTAAGTGCTAGCTCACCACTTATTTACGATCCCTTATTGAATCAATATATCAATCACCTCGGCATGCGTTTAGTAAAAAATGCCCACTCAGTAAAACCACCGTTCCATTTTTATCTGATAAATAACCCTAATATTAATGCCTATGCTTATTTTGGTGGCAATGTCGTCCTCCATTCGGCCCTTTTTCGCTATAGCCAAAATGAAAGTCAACTGGCCTCAGTGATCGCCCACGAAATTTCTCATGTAACACAAAGACACCTTGCTCGTATGCTAGAAGATCGTGAACGAAATGCACCATTAGCCTGGATAGGCGCGATTGGTTCAGCACTGCTAGTGATGGCTAATCCACAAGCAGGTATTGCGGCTTTGACGGGAACCTTAGCAGGAGTGCAACAAGGTATAATAAGCTTTACGCAATCTAACGAGCAAGAAGCCGATCGAATTGGTATACAAACTTTACGTCGTGCCGGCTTCGATCCACGCGCTATGTCTGACTTTATGCGAATTTTAGCCGATCAGAGCCGTTATATGTCAAAACCACCTGAGATGCTATTAACCCATCCATTACCAGATAGTCGTTTAGCTGATGCATTAAATCGTTCAAATCAATACCCGAAAGTTAATCTCCCTCCGTCACTGGATTTTATGCTGGCTCGAGTGCGCATTCTTGCCATGTATACTGATGGGCAACAACCTATCCTTGAACAAATTTTATCACAATATAGCCAGGGTGGTACTAAAGAAAGAATGGCAGCTGATTATGGTTATGCACTAAGACTTAATGAAGATAAAAAATATCAGGCCGCCGGTAATATTGTGAACTTACTTTTAGCTAAACAACCCGCTAATCCCTGGTTTATTGATCTAATGACTGATATTGATATAGGGTTAAATCAACCACTAAAGGCGATTTCTCGTTTACAAAGTGCACTAACCAAAACCCCAAATGACCCAGTGTTACAAATAAATCTAGCTAATGCCTATATTGCCAATAAACAGTATGAACAAGGCAGTCAATTGTTGCGTAAATATACCTTCGATAACCCGAATGACTTAAATGGTTGGACTTTACTGGCAGGAGTTTCAGCTAAACAAGCTAAGCGAAGTGAAGAGTTAGCCGCTTATGCTGAAGGAATGGCTTTGCAAGGTAATTATAATACCGCCATTCAATATCTTACAGATGCCAGCCGACTAACAAAAACCGGTAGTTATGATCAAGCCAGATATGATGCACGCATTGATGCACTTCGCCAGTTACAAATCCGTGATAAACAATTACAAAAACGCTAAGGAACTGATCCTATGTCTCAACAAGTGACAATTTACCATAATCCTCGTTGCTCAAAAAGCCGGCAAACTCTACAACTATTAGAAGATATGGGGATTAAACCACGCATCATTGAATATCTTAAAACACCACCAACTATAGATAGCTTAAAAACCTTACTTTCACAATTAGGTTTCACTGATCCGCGTCAATTGATGAGGAGCAATGAAACAGTATATCAAACGCTTAATTTATCTGACCGCGCGTTATCAGACGAGATGTTACTCCAAGCAATGCATGCTAATCCGATATTGATAGAGAGACCGATCGTTGTTGTCAATGGGCATGCTCAACTAGGTCGACCACCAGAATTAGTAAAAAAACTATTTAAATAGCCTGCTATCTTGAAGAGGTAAAACAAGTTTACCTCTTAAATTAGAGCTTAAGAATATCCTTAACAAAGGGAATGGTCAGTTTGCGCTGCGCAACAATCGAAGCATGATCTAACTCATTTAACATAGTAAATAATGTGCGGGTTTTTCTATCTAAACGCTTTAATACAAAACGACTAACCTCTTCAGATAAGTCAAAACCACGTAATTTAGCGCGTAATTGGAGTGCCTGGATCTTATCTTCATCACTAAGTGGATGAAGTTTATAGATCTGCCCCCAATCAAGTCTGGAGGCTAAATCAGGTAAAGTTAAATCAATCAATCTTGGCGGCCTATCGCCGGTGATCAATAAACAGCTTTTACCATTTTCCAAGATACGATTATATAAATTAAAAAGTGCTATTTCCCACTCTTCATCATCGGCAATACAATGAACATTATCAATGCAAACCAGCGCTAAATGCTCCATACCATCTAAAACATCAGGAACAAAATAGCTACGTTTATCCAGTGGAACATAGCCAACTGCCTCACCCTTTTGTGACAATTCAGTACATGCAGCATGTAATAAATGGCTTTTGCCACTACCTTCTTGCTGAGACCAAAAATAAATATAGCTACTATGGAATTGATTAATAGCAGATTTAATGGCCGCTAATAAAATACTATTTTCGCCAGTAATAAAACTGGCAAAGGTTTCATCATCAGGCGTAGATAAAGGTAATGAAAGCTGCGACGGCGTATTCAGAAGCACCTCTTTCTGTATAGATAAGAAAACACATACAGCTTAACACAAAAGTTGTAATTAGATGAACTTAAACAATATCATCCAATGAAACTAGCAATCTAGCTATTATTGCAATAAAAATAGCTATTTTTTAATCGGATCAACCGACTCAAGCTTAGTGGTTATATAAGTTTTTTCTGGCCGAATAATATTAATCAGGCGAAAAACTAACGACATAATAATACCGATAATGGTAGCAAGCGCCATCCCCTTCAACTCAGCGGCACCAATATGGATTGTGGCACCACTTACCCCAATAATAAGAATAACTGAAGTCAATATTAAGTTTTGTGGCTTATTATAGTCTACTCGAGAATCAATTAATACTCGGATACCTGATGCCGCGATAACACCATAAAGTAATAAGGAAACGCCCCCCATCACTGGAACTGGGATAAGCTGAATTGTAGCGGCTAATTTACCTACACAGGAAAGCATAATAGCTAAGATTGCCGCGCCACCAATTACCCAGGTGCTATATACTTTAGTGATCGCCATCACCCCAATATTTTCACCATAGGTGGTATTCGGTGTTGAACCAAAAAATCCTGAAATGGTGGTTGATAAACCATTGGCAAACATTGAACGGTGTAAACCGGGATCTTTTAATAAATCTCGCCCAACAATATTCGCGGTTACCACCAAATGACCCACATGTTCCGCAATAACAACTAGCGCAGCAGGCAAAATAGTCAAAATAGCAAACCACTCAAATCGTGGAGAATAAAATGTGGGTAATGCAAACCATGGCGCGCTAATAACCGGAGTTAAATCAACTTTTCCCATTAAAAATGCGAGTAGATAACCGGCAATCACACCAATTAAAATAGGAATAATCGCTAAGAAGCCGCGAAAAACTACCGAACATAAAATGGTCACGATCAACGTCACCACTGAAATAATCAGATTGCTTGAATCAACCGCTATATCCGCTTTAGGTAAAAGTCCTGCCATGCCAGCCGCCGTTTGCGCTAATTCCAGACCAATAACAGCCACAATCGCGCCCATCGCTGCAGGAGGAAAGATTATATTGATCCAATTTCTACCGGCTATTTTTACAATCAGTGATACCAAGCAAAAAAGTAGTCCACAAACAATAAATCCGCCCAATGCTAACTCATAACCAAGGGGTAATAACAATAAAACTGGCGAAATAAAAGCAAAGCTTGAGCCCAGATAAGCAGGAATACGCCCCCGACAAATAATCAAATAGAGCAATGTACCAATGCCATTAAACAATAAAACGGTTGCAGGGTTGATGTTAAATAAAATGGGAACTAATACTGTCGCACCAAACATAGCAAACAGATGCTGAAAACTTAATGGAATGGTTTCTCTTAGCGGCGGCCTTTCTGCTACGCCAATTACGCGGCGGGTCATTAACAATATCCTCTCAATAACTAATAATTGATATATTATTACTCATCAAAACTGATCAATAAAGCCCACCTTTTAATATTTTAATTTCATAACAGAAAATTGTATCAAATATTAAGTAAGCTCTGGTAAGATAAAAACCATTTCTTAGGACTAATCACCAAGAAAAAACAAAATTTATTGTAATAAAGATAGCAAGATTAACCCTTAATTTTTTGAATTTTAACTTATCATCTGAAGATATAAAAAGTATTATTCAAGTTAAATTTGCTCTACTTTCTGATTGGTTAAAACAAAACAATACTAAAGTAGAAAATAATAACTATTCGCTGTGTTTTAATTAATATACTTTACTACTTTGATTACAAAATCAAAAAATGCCAATGATTTTCTTATATCATAATTAATTATACATAGTATATTAAAATTAAATAATAATATAGGTTATCTAGTTAGTTTCAGGAGAATAACCATTACCGTTTTATTTAATAAAATTATGACAATATATTTTAAATTAGCGGATAAAAAATTTTTAAAAAAATTAGACTCAATAAATTATAAAATGGATTATTTTAATTAAAGGAATCTTTATGATAAATACAAATAAATTTAATAGTATCGATAATTCTATTGATACATCAAAATATAGTGATGAAAATATTAGTCATTTATTAGGTTGTGCTGAAATATTTGGTCAAGGAAAGGAAAAAGCTATCCAAGATGATCATCTATGGAATGAAAATAGTGATAGAGAAACAAATGCCAAAAAACTGGCCGCTTCACCGACAAATTTCGTTACCACAATAATAACCAATATCCGTGACCAAGCAAAATGGGCGCCGACTAATTCATTAGATAATGCATCGCTTTATTTAAGAAACTACTTAGATTATCTCTATCAAATTAGAACCTTTAACTATATTTTAAATTTTAATAGCCGTTCAGGCAGCTTCCAAACGACTAATCCTCACCACTTAGCCGAACATATTATTGCCACGCATAAATTTATTGACAATAATGAACGTGCCAATTTAACCAAAGAGTTAGCAACCAATCTAACCAATTTTGTAAAATTTAATGAAGAGGATCATAATTTTATTCAGTTTATTGAACCAGTAATAAAAGCAGACAATCAAGCTAAACTATTTTATTACAGTCTGTATTCTAATCTCGCTTCCGGCTATAATTTTAATTATGTCGCCCAAGAATTTGTTTTTGATCCCAATAAACTGACGGTAGAAAATGCCAAAATTGAATTAAATAAAAAATATGAAGGACTAAAACGTTGGTTGGATAAAAATAGAGCGAAAAAAACGCCAAAAAATTAACTGATTAAATTTAAAATAATAATCTTGATGCTTAATAAGATTGGTATCGCTAGCCAATCTTATTTTTTTCAATGACTATCATTAATAAAAAATAACTTGAACAATAAAGGTTATTTAGTACCAAATATCTTATCGCCCGCATCACCTAAACCAGGAACAATATAACCATGTTCATCCAAATGGTCATCAATCGCTGCCGTATAAAGTTCAACATCCGGGTGGGCAGCTTCTAGAGCTTTAATACCTTCGGGAGCGGCAACTAATACCAATATTTTGATAACCTGACAGCCTGCTTGTTTAAGTAAATCAATCGTGGCAATCATTGAACCACCGGTGGCCAACATCGGATCAACAACCAATGCCATGCGTTCATTAATATTTGAAGCCAGCTTTTGAAAATATGAAATAGGCTCCAGCGTCTTTTCATCACGATAAACACCTACAACACTTATCCGGGCGCTAGGAATATTTTCCAATACCCCATCCATCATTCCCAATCCAGCACGCAAGATTGGCACAACGGTAATTTTTTTTCCTTTGATTTGCTCGATATTTACCTGACCACACCAACCTTCTATTGCAATTGTCTCGGTTTCTAAGTTAGCTGTTGCTTCATAAGTTAAAAGACTGCCCACTTCTGAGGCCAATTCACGAAAACGTTTAGTACTAATATCTTTATCCCGCAATAAACCCAATTTATGTTTAACTAACGGGTGTTTCACCTCAACGATTTTCACGCTACTCTCCTTCAGTAAAAACTATCTACAAATAAAAAATTAGCAGATTATAGCGCTTTTTCTGCCCTCTTCCACTGCTAGATCATGGTTTTCTATGCCTGAAGTTCTTTTTACACACTTTTGCACTATATAATCAAAACCCATAAAGGGTCTCGCAAACGTTTGCTTAGGCTGGTAGAATTATCGCTGTTTCCATCTATTTTACTAAATGCAATCGCCTTGGGAGCTTGCTGTGACAGATAAAATTTCTCTCAGCTATAAAGATGCTGGTGTCAATATCGATGCAGGTAATACACTGGTCGAACGTATTAAAGGGGCTGTTAAAGAAACCCGCCGCCCGGAAGTAATGGGGGGATTAGGCGGATTTGGCGCACTGTGTGCCTTACCACAAAAGTATCGTGAGCCAATATTAGTTTCAGGTACAGATGGTGTCGGAACCAAACTGCGATTAGCAATGGACTTAAAACGCCATGATACCATTGGCATTGATCTAGTTGCCATGTGCGTTAATGATCTGATTGTTCAAGGTGCGGAACCCCTCTTTTTTCTCGATTATTATGCAACCGGTAAACTAGATGTGGACATAGCTAGCAGTGTGATCAAAAGCATTGCCGCAGGCTGTAAACAATCAGGTTGTGCCTTGGTGGGTGGTGAAACAGCAGAGATGCCGGGTATGTATCATGGTGAAGATTATGACATAGCCGGTTTTTGTGTTGGTGTGGTTGAAAAAACAAAAATTATTGATGGTAGCAAAGTTAAAGCTGGCGATGTCATTATTGCTTTAGGCTCTAGCGGCCCCCATTCCAATGGCTATTCATTAATTAGAAAAATTTTACAACTAAGCCAAATAGATCCAGTCACAATACAATTAGAAAATAAGTCACTGGCGGATCATTTATTAGCCCCAACACGCATTTATGTTAAAAATATTCTAGCATTAATTGAAAAAGTGGATATACATGCCATTGCTCATATAACAGGTGGCGGTTTTTGGGAAAATATTCCACGTGTTTTACCAGCAAATACCCAAGCACAGATTGATGGTGCTAGCTGGCAATGGCCAGCCATATTTAGTTGGTTACAACAAACGGGTAATGTAACTACCCATGAAATGTACCGCACCTTTAATTGTGGTGTTGGCATGTTAATTATAATACCCGCAAAAGAAGTCTCCGACACATTACAACTGCTTAATCAACTAGGTGAAAATGCTTGGCAAATAGGTAAAATTGTCGCGATTAACGCGAATGAACCGCAGGTGACAATTAGCAAATGAAAAATCTCGTGGTATTAATTTCTGGCAATGGCAGTAATTTACAAGCCATTATTGATGCTTGCAAAAAACAAACTATTGCCGCACAAATTAGTGCGGTTTTCAGTGATAATCGAACTGCTTATGGTTTAGAACGGGCTAAGCAAGCCGCGATCCCAACCGTTGTGCTGCCAAAAGCAGATTACGCCGATAACCATACATATAATGTATCACTTATGGCCGAGATAGCACAATATCAGCCAGATCTGATTGTATTGGCTGGTTATATGCGCATTCTCACACCACGCTTTGTCAGCCATTATTTAGGCAAAATAATTAATATTCATCCTTCTCTATTGCCTAAATACCCAGGATTGGATACCCACCGTAAAGCGCTGGCTAATGGTGATAAAGAGCATGGTACTTCAATTCATTTTGTCACCGAGAAATTGGATGCAGGCCCGATTATTTTACAAGCCAAAGTGCCTATTTTTGCTGAAGATCAACCACAAGATATTATTGCGCGTGTTCAAACACAAGAGCATCGTATTTATCCGTTAGTCATTAATTGGTTTGTTAAAGGTCGATTAGCGATGGTTAATAATTCAGCTTTCCTGGATGGTTGTAAACTACCTGAACACGGTTATGCCAATGATGAAGATTAGTATTATTGCTTACTTTGTGATGCCATAGGCATCACAATTCTGTATACTAATATTGCCCCATACTTATACCAATTCTAATTGATTAATTTTATAAGAATAATCAACCAATACTTAACGAATTAGTTATCGAAAACTGAGTTTATTGCTAAAATATAGTTGCTCTTATTTATCACTTAGCTTGATTCTGCTATTTTTGACTGACCAGAGTAACTAAAAATACAGAACATCCATAGTGACTATTTTTATATGCTAAGTTTTACTCGCAATCGAGGTATCCAATGCCTACTGGCAAAAAAAACGAGTCGATTACACTACGACCCTTAGAACGTGAAGATCTCCCATTTGTCCATCAATTAGATAATAACGCCAGTGTCATGCGTTATTGGTTCGAAGAACCTTATGAAGCCTTTGTTGAATTAAGCGACCTGTATGATAAACACATTCATGATCAATTAGAACGTCGGTTCATTATTGAAAATGAAGGTACTAAAATTGGATTAATCGAATTAGTAGAAATAAATTACATTCATCGTCGAGCAGAAATTGGTATTATTATTGATCCGGCCTTTCAAGGTAAAGGATACGCTGCTATAGCCACTAACTTAGCGATGGATTATGCCTTTTCAGTCTTAAACCTCTATAAAGTCTACTTAATTGTGGATAAAGAAAATACCAAAGCGCTGCATATTTATAAAAAATTAGGTTTTCATATTGAAGGCGATCTGGTGGATGAATTTTTTTATTAATGGCAAATATCGCACTGTCATACGGATGAGTATTTTTCAACATCAATACAGTGAAATGAAAAAAAAATCCCTACTAGAGAGCAATAAAATATCTGAAAAATCATTAGTAATCAGATAAGCTGGTAAGTATCAATATCCTATATTACTAAATAACAATATTGGTTATGGAGTAAAGATGTCTCAAGATCGACTCTATATAGAAAAAGAGATCAGTTGGCTATCATTCAATGAGCGAGTTTTGCAAGAAGCAGCAGATAAACGTAATCCGCTGATTGAACGTATGCGATTTTTGGGCATTTATTCCAATAACCTTGAGGAATTTTATAAAATTAGATTTGCCGATGTTAAGCGACGGATATTAATTAATGAAGAACAAGGAAGCGCATCCAGTTCACGCCAGCTACTAAAGAGAATAGAAAGCAAAGTTGCTAAGCTCGATCAAGAATTTGACTCACTGTATAACGAGCTGTTACTGGAAATGGCGCATAACCAAATTTTCCTCATTAACGAGCGGCAAATTTCACCGAACCAACAAATTTGGTTACGTCAATTTTTTCGCCAACAACTTCGTCAACATATTACGCCTATCTTGATCACACCAGAAACAGATTTAGTTGAATTTCTAAAAGATGACTATACCTATTTAGCCGTTGAGATTATCCAAGGGCAAAATATTCAATATGCTTTACTCGAAATTCCGGCGGGCAAACAGCCTCGATTTATTCATTTACCGCCTGAAATGCCAAAACGCAGGAAGTCAATGATCCTGCTAGATAATATTTTGCGTTATTGTCTAGACGAAATATTTAAAGGCTTTTTTGACTATGACCAATTAAACGCCTACGCTATGAAAATGACGCGCGATGCGGAATATGATTTAACTACTGAGATGGAATCCAGCATGCTAGAGTTGATGTCATCCAGTTTAAAACAGCGACTTAATGCCGAACCTGTTCGTTTTGTTTATCAACGCAACATGCCTGATGAAATGGTCGAACTACTGAGAAAAAAACTCGGACTATCTAATGATGATTCGGTTATTGCGGGTGGCCGTTATCATAATTTTAAAGATTTCATTAAATTTCCGAATGAAGGTAATAAAAATTTACTTAATAAGCCACTGCCGCGCTTACGTCATCGTCGTTTTGATAACTTCCGTAATGGATTTGATGCCATCAGAGAAAAGGATGTTCTCCTCTACTATCCTTATTACACTTTTGAACATACGATAGAATTATTACGGCAAGCCTCTTTTGATCCCAACGTGTTGACAATTAAAATCAATATTTATCGTGTAGCCAAGGATTCACGCATCATTGAATCGATGATTAATGCTGCTCACAACGGTAAAAAAGTCACCGTGGTGGTTGAATTACAAGCTAGATTTGATGAAGAGGCCAATATTCATTGGGCCAAGCATCTTACTGAAGCCGGAGTACATGTTATTTTCTCTGCACCTGGCCTGAAAATCCACGCTAAACTTTTTATTATTTCCCGCTTCGAACAAGGTGAAATTATTCGCTATGCCCATATTGGCACCGGCAATTTTAACGAAAAAACCGCTCGCCTTTATACCGATTATTCCTTATTAACGGCAAATCAACAAATTACCAATGAAGTAAGGCGGGTATTTAACTTTATTGAAAATCCTTACCGGCCCGTCAGTTTTGAAAATCTCATGGTTTCACCGCAAAATTCACGCACTCGGCTGACGCAACTGATCGAGCGGGAAATTACCAACGCTCAGGTGGGAAAAGCGGCCGCTATATTTTTAAAAATTAATAATTTAGACGACAAAGAGTTAATTAATCGTCTTTATGATGCCTCCAATGCTGGCGTAAAAATTCGCCTGCTGATCCGCGGCATGTGTTCACTGGTTCCTGGCCAAGCTAATTTTAGTGAAAATATTCAAGTTACTAGCATTGTTGACCGCTTTCTCGAACATGATAGAGTTTATGTATTTAGCAACAATGGTAACGAAGAAGTCTTTATCTCATCGGCTGACTGGATGACGCGCAATATCGATTTTCGTATTGAAGTCGCGGTTAAATTGGTTGATCAACAACTGAAACAGCGCGTGCTCGATATTCTTGAATTACAATTTAACGATACAGTTAAAGCTCGTTATATCGATAAAGAGTTAACTAATCGTTACGTACCACGTGGTAATAAACGCAAAATCCAAGCCCAACTTGCCGTCTACGATTATTTAAAATCACTTGAACATCCCGAGACAAGAGCTTAATACTATGCCATTAACTAAACCTTCAGCATCAAGGCCGATGGAAATTGCTGCCATTGATCTAGGCTCTAATAGCTTTCATATGATTGTGGCACGAATTGTTAATGGTGCTCTACAGATTTTAACCCGTATTAAAAAACGCGTTCATCTGGCTGACGGCTTAGATGAGCATAACAAATTAAGCGAAGAGTCAATTCAGCGTGCCTTAACATGTTTAGCACTTTTTGCTGAACGTTTACAAGGCTTTAGCGCAGATAATGTCTGTATTGTTGGCACCCATGCCTTACGAGAAGCGGTTAACGTCAAAGCGTTTTTGCAACGCGCTAAAGCCATTATCCCCTATCCAATTGAAATTATTTCAGGCCAAGAAGAGGCGCGACTTATTTTTATGGGTGTAGAACATACCCAGCCAGAAAAGGGCCGCAAGTTGGTGATTGATGTTGGTGGTGGATCAACGGAACTCATTATTGGCGAAGATTTTAAGCCTGTATTAATGGAAAGCCGTAAAATGGGATGCATTAGTTATGGCCGTCAATTTTTTGCCAATAATATCATTAATGAAACCAATTTTGTGCGTGCCTATTTTGCTAGCCAGCAAAAACTGGAAAATCTTGCTTGCCAATATAAAATGAAAGGTTGGGACTGTGCCTTTGGCGCTTCAGGAACCATAAAAGCAATCCATGAGGTACTTTGTCAGTTGGGTGACTCAGATGGCATCATTACCCCTGAACGCTTAGCTAAATTAAAGAAATTAGTACTAAAGTATAAAAATTTTAAATCCCTCGATCTACCTGGCTTATCGGCAGAGCGTGCTCATGTTTTTGTTCCGGGATTGGCCATTTTATGTGGTATATTTGATTCTCTACAGATCAAACAATTATCTCTGTCTGACGGCGCTTTGCGTGAAGGAGTTCTATATGAAATGGAAGGGCGTTTTCGTCATCAAGACATTCGCCAGCGTACTGCATTAAGTTTAGCTGAACACTATAATATTGATCATGAACAAACCCAGCGAGTGTCAAAAACCATCGAAATTCTATATCAACAATGGGCCAAACAAAATCCCAAGTTAGCTAACCCACAATTGAAAGTGTTACTTATCTGGGCCGCTATGCTGCATGAGGTAGGATTAAATATAAATCATAATGGCTTACACCGTCATTCTGCCTATATTTTACACAATACCAATCTGCCGGGATTTAACCAAGAGCAACAGTTATTACTGGCAACATTGGTGAGATATCATAAAAAAAGCATTAAATCGGAAGATATTCCTAAGTTAAATCTGTTTAAGAAAAAACAATTTTTACCGATGATCCAACTTTTACGGTTGGCTACTCTTCTTAACAATCAACGTCAATCAACAACAACGCCAAATTCACTGCGTTTAAAAACCGATCAAAGTCATTGGACGCTCTACTTCCCTTCTCACTATTTACAGCAAAATGCGTTAATGCTGCTAGATTTAGAAAAAGAACAAAAATACTGGCAAGAGGTACCTGGTTGGAAATTAAAAATTAAAGAGGAATCTACTTGATATTTTGGTATTATAAAAAATAAAATTTACCAAATATAAATCTAATTTAATTGCTTAATTTCTATCGGATAACTTATCTATCCTAATGCTGATAGTAGTTGTTAAAACAATGTGTGCATTTAATCAAAAGTTTTATAAATGATAATACCTGATAATAGGTTACGACTATTAGTATTTAAGGATAACCATGTCTCAACCAGCCTCTTCATCAAATATTACCTCACTTATTAATCCACATTCCCAAAAGCTGGCTCAAATTAGGCAAGATATTTTAACGCTTTTTATGGAAAATGAAGAGGCGATTAAAATATTAGCCACCCAACATGGCAAACAACAAAGCTCATCAAGCGTAAAACAAGATCAAAAAATCACCCAAATTAAATCACTATTGCATGCCTTACATGCAGCAGATATTGCTGATCTATTAGAGATGTTACCTTATGATGAACGCTCATCGTTATGGTATTTAATCGATAATAATATACGCGGTCAGGTATTAGTTGAGGCGTCAACCTCAGTCTGGGAAAGTTTACTAAAAAACATGTCAGATAGAGAATTGCTACGTGCTGTGGCTAATCTACATGTTGACGAACAAGCCTATATCGCCGAACATTTACCTCGCGATACAATGCGTCGCTTATTGACTTATCTTGATCCCAGTCTACGTAATCAGATCCGTGAAGTCCTGCAATATCCTAAAGATAGCGTGGGCCAAATGATGGATTTTGAATTTATTACCGTTAGACCTAACGTTAGCCTGAAAACCGTTCAACGCTATCTACGGCAACGTGGCAATATTCCTGAAGCAACCGATAAAATTTTTATTGTTGATATACAAAATCGCTTACAGGGGGAATTGCCATTAACGACGATTTTAACCGCACCACCGACAAAAACTGTGGCTGATGTGATGAAAACCGCTACAGTAAGCTTCTTGCCCGAGGAAAAAGCAGAAGACGCCGCAAGTGCTTTTGAACGATACGATTTGATCTCCGCTGCTGTGGTTGATAATAATGGTTTATTAATGGGACGCCTAACAGTTGAAGATATAGTTGATAATCTTAATGAAGAGAGTGATAGCAATATTCGTCGCATGGGAGGATTAAGTCCTGAAGAAGATGTTTTTGCCCCGGTCGGGCAAGCGGTAAAAACTCGCTGGACTTGGCTTGCCGTTAACCTATGTACCGCTTTTATCGCTTCACGGGTGATTGGCGTTTTTGAAAATACCATTTCACAACTTGTCGCGCTGGCAACATTAATGCCTATTGTAGCTGGCATTGGTGGCAATACAGGCAATCAGACTATCACTATGATTGTGCGGGCAATTGCCTTGCATCAGATCCAGACTGGTAATTTCTCATTTCTCTTACTGAGAGAGTTAGGGGTAGCCTTAATTAATGGTATTGTCTGGGGCGGCATTATGGGCATCATCACCTATTTACTTTATGGTAACCTAGAGATGGGCGCGGTGATGACATTAGCCATGATACTGAACTTAATGATGGCCGCGTTAATGGGCGTTATTATCCCATTAATTATGGTCAAACTAGGTCGAGATCCGGCCATTGGCTCAAGTGTAATGATAACCGCAATTACTGATACCGGCGGCTTCTTTATTTTCTTAGGCTTAGCAACCCTTTTTCTCATTTAAATCGCTAGCGCTAATCTATTATTGCAACATTAGAATAGCGCCATAAACCCCAATTTATTAAATAGCTTTTCCATCTCAATCTATTTAAATTAATAAGCAAATTTTTCTCTATATATGAGTGCTAATATCACAATTTAATCTATTTATATTGCTAAAAAAATATAGATAACTAGTTAAATCCCATTCTTGGTTTTGCGAGTTATCGATTTAATTAAAAGCTAATAACCCAATATTTATCCTATTTAAAGCTCATTCAAAGTGAGATATTATAATATCTGCTATTAATGTTTATTTAGAAAATGATGATAAAAATAGAAGATATTTGTTATAACTTCTAGATCATGAATAGATAATGATTTCTGCTTAATAAAATACCATTATTGCATTAATCTTTGCTGATTTAAAAAATAAAACCAATCACCAAATTTTACCTATTGTTAGAATAATTTATCCAGCATTCGAATACACTATTTTGCCTGTAAATAAAATAAAAAGGATAAAAACATGCCATCGCTAACCAACACGCAAAGTCAGCCCGTTGCCAGGCCACTAAATCGGCAAGATTATAAAACACTAGCATTATCGTCGTTAGGTGGCACACTTGAATTTTATGATTTTGTTATTTTTGT